>NZ_BAABGA010000031.1:0-42170 GCF_039541335.1 Novipirellula rosea
CTGGCGGTTCCAGCTTGGAAAGCTGGCCGACGATGGTTGGTGCCGAAACTTTTGACAAGTTCCGCTACGGGGCATTGTCGCTCGGCTTTCAAAGCCGATGGCGTGCGAGAGTGGTTAGACGCCGCAGCGAGAGAGACGTCTACACTGAGAATGGGGCGTTCAGCACTGGCGGTTCCAGCTTGGAAAGCTGGCCGACGATGGTGGGTGCCGAAACTTTTGACAAGTTTCGCTACGGGGCATTGTCGCTCGGCTTTCCAAGCCGATGGCGTGCGCCGTGATAAGACGCCGCAGCGAGAGAGACGTCTGCAATGAGAATGGTTTCTTTGGGCCTCGCGCCCAAGGCTACATGCTGCCGCCACGTCTGTGGCTGAGAAGTCAGCAATTTTCAATTTACAATTGTCAATTTAACCTTTTCAATGTTTTCGGTTTGCTAACACGTGGCAAGAGCTTCGTTTAGTGTTTTCGGTGCCGAAACTCTTGTTGGCTTGTTGATGGAACGTCGGTTTCTGCTGCCACGTTGCCCTCCCCGGAAAACTCGACGTGGGCTCGTTTTCCGCCCCTCCCCGCTGCGCTGGGCGGGTGAATTCGGTAACGGAATTCGGCGAGACTTTCGTTGCGGTGGGCATGCAGGGAACGAAACTTTTGACAAGTTTCGCTACGAGGGAAGGGGAGACCGGATGCCTTGCACACGATGACAGGCTGGAAGCCTATCCCACTTTGCAGAGCCCTCGTCACTCTATTGACGTTTCTTCTGATTGATATCATTTTCGGTTAGTTTTTTCGGCTCCGGTCCTTTTGGTTGTCGTGCGTAAGGGTGGTGATCGCCATGTTGATTGGGAACGGGACGTGCAGCAGATTTTGGGACGTTGGTCACGACGCGGTTGTCGTGGCAATCACCTCCTTGTTCGATCTCAGGAGTTCCCCCATGTCCAAGTTACGTTTCTCTGCCGCAGCGCTTTCAGTCGCGGCAATTTCGGGTCTTTCGACCGCCGCGGCGCAAACGACGCTCGATCAACCGGGCGTGCAAACCAGTCCGCCGATCGTCCAACCCAATCAGCCTGGCCAACCAACGACACTGCCTAGCCAGATCACCGACCAGCCAGCGGGATCGCAAAACGATCAAAGCGATCGTTATGAAGCTCGCCGCGTCGCGACAAACTCGCAGCAACAACAAGGTCCCACGGTCACGCAAGCCTTGGTGCAAAAACTGATCAAGTCCAATGAAGCGGAGATCGAACTTGCGAAGCTGGCTCAGCAAAAGTCCGATAACCAAGAGGTCAAACAATTCGCCCAAATGCTGATCCAAGATCACCAAGCGCTGAACCAAACACTGAAGCAACATGCGGGAAATTCCCAGTCGGGCCAATCGCAGACGCATCAGTCGACAACAGGCCAATCGCAAACGGGTCAATCTCAAGCTGGCAACAACGCTTCTACGGGTAACCAAGCTGCCGCTCATTCGCAAACCACCAGCGACCGGATGACCCAATGGGGCACTCAAACCGTGCCCAAAGAGCTCTGTCAAATCGGCGAACAGGCCTACGACAATGCTCTCAAAATGACCAAAGAGATGCTTAACAACTTCGAAGGTCAAGATTTCAACATGGCCTTTTTGGGTCAGCAAACTGTGGCTCACATAATGCTGCTGGCGGAACTGCAAGCGATCGAAAGCAACGGCCCGCAAACATTGCAGCCGATCGTTCAACAAGCTTCAAGCAAAGTTCAAATGCACTTGGAGAAAACAAAGCAGCTGGCCAAGAAGTTCGAAGATGACCGAACCAACTCCCAATCGAACACGCGTGAGCCATCGCGACAATAACGCGACGGGGTAACCCGCCGGTCACATCAATGTTCCGTGGGGTCAGTCGCGCGGCGCCGTCCATTTTAAAAATGGCCTAAGACGCCACGCGGCTGGCCTTGTTCTCACGGATCGGCATTTGTCGGTTTCGCGGCGTGCTCTTTCTATCACAGCCAGGACTTGTAGGCCGCCGGTGAATGGAACAGCGTTTGCGTTGGTTGGTCTTGGAAGATAACCACGTAAACCTATCAAAGGAACCATCATGAGCCCCAAAATCGAAGCCCCCAAGATCGGCGACATGTACCGCTGTGCAAAATGCGAAATGGAGATCCACGTCACCAAAGGCTGTGATTGCAACGATTGCAAAACACAATTCCTGTGCTGCGGCCAAGCGATGGAGAAAGTCACTTCGCCACCGGTCATGAATGACTAACCGATTGAGCCGTGGCGCGTAAGCGATCAGGCAATCGCGAGGGAGACTGAAATGCAACGCTGCGAAGCATTGCATTTCTGCGTAGCGGAAGTCGTCAAGACTTTCGATGGCGGCATATCCGTGCGGTTCCGAAACTTTTCGCGAGTTTCGCTACGGGGAAGCATTGTCGCTCGGCTTTCCAAGCCGTTGGCGTGCGTCGTGGTTAGACGCCAGAGCGAGAGAGACGCTTGCACTGATGTACTGACAATTGATTGTTCAACTTTAGCGGTTCCAGCTTGGAAAGCTGGCCGACAATGGAGAGAGTTTCCCGTTGGGGCCTCGGTGTGTTAGAGGTAGAAGGTTCGATTTAGCAGCCACGTTGCCCTCCCCGGAAAACTCGCTGAAGGCTCGTTTTCCGACCCTCCCGGCTTCGCCCGGGCGGGCGAAGCCGTGGGGGAAGTGAGGGAAGCTGGTTTCCTTGTGCCTCGCGCCCAAGGCCACATGCTGTCGCCACATCCGTGGCTGTGAAGTCAGCAATTTTCAATTGTCAATTTACAATTTCACCTTTTCTATGCATCCCGATTTGCCGACGCGCCGAGAGACGCAGGGTTCGTGGGATGTTGGCGGGTGCCGAAACTCTTGACGAGTTCCGCTACGGAGAAGAGGAGGCGGGAGCCTGGGAACGAGGAGAGAGCCGGCTCTACTGGGCGTTGAGGTTCCAGTCGTATTCCAGATAGCTGACCGTGGCCGTGTTTTGTAACGCGGCATTGCGAGCGGCCTCGTTGGGCAACCACGGTGCAATCCGCTGTAGCACGGCCGCTTGGTTGCTGCCGAAATCTTCGCCGAACCAATTCAGGATCGCCGAGAGCTCAATTCGATTTCGCCCTTCGTCATACTGAAAGTTTTGAGTGCGAGCGAAGAAGTCCTTTGTATTGAGTTCCAATTGCTGCTGGACCCGATCGGCAACATACGCCTCGTTCAGCAGTCGTGGGCAGCCGATTGAGGCACAAACAATTGCAAAGTGGATGCGGGGTTCTTCCATTTTCCGCAGCACTTCATGTTCAATTTGCTCCAGCGAATAAGGCTTGCCGCCCACATACAACTGCAAATCTTTCCACAAGTTGTAACCCCACAACTTGGCGGTGTGATTGCGAATGCTGGTGGTCGGGTATTCTCGCAGAATGCCGTGGACCGTTACTGCGTTGTAGGCATTGATCCAAAACGCGAGCGTTGCATCCCTGGACGCCGGAGCCGTTACGCCAGCGGCCGACAATTGTTTCAAGTACTGATTCAGGACCTGGACGTCACTACCGGACGCCTTGAGTGCCTTGTAATTTACTCTGCCGTTGGTATCGACATATTTGCGTAGCAGCGAGTCCCAGCGAGAGTGATCGATTCGGTCCATCGACAGATGCGATGAAACCTGGGTTCCGACGAAGACCGGCGATCCCGCATGCACCCTTGATCCACCGACCAGAGTGACGAACAAGGCAAATGCAAGCGTTTTGGTGAGAGTGTGAATCATGGGGTTGTTCCTTAACCTTCCGTGAATGAAAACAAAGTGGGGTGGGTTTTATACACACCGCAGACGAAAGAAGCGCCGTTGCCTTACAAAATTTTTTTCCAGTTTTCGTTCGCAGCAATACGGGAACCGCTCCAACGCGGTATCCGTGGCCATCGCCAAAACGACTAAAAACCTGAGGATTCGTGAAGACACCGGCTGCTTGGTAGCATTAGGATTCACGCGATTTGTTTCTCCCTTGCAGCGTCCGTTTTCCCCAACCTAAGACCTTTCATGGAACATTTGTTACTCGTGTCGGCGTTTGTGGTGCTGTGTTACGCGCTCGTCTCCGCGATCATTCCCAAAACGCTGTTGACCGCCCCGCTCTGTTTTGTCGCCGCCGGAGTCATGCTGTCGGAGATCTTGACGTTGTCGGTGGAACTGGATCTTGCAAAACTGATCGAGAAAGTCGCCGAACTGACGCTGGTCATCTTGTTGTTTACCGATGCATCGCGGATCGATGTTCGCGTGTTGACTCGCGAGCTTGGATACCCCGTCCGATTGCTCAGTATTGGCATGCCGCTGACGATCGGGTTGGGAATGCTCGCCGCTTGGTGGATCTTTCCGGAATTTACGGTTTGGGAAGCAGCATTGTTGGCAGCGATTTTAGCTCCGACCGACGCGGCACTTGGGCAAGCCGTCGTCAGTAGTTCTCGCGTGCCGCAGCGAATTCGACAAGCACTAAATGTCGAAAGTGGACTGAACGATGGAATCGCGGTGCCATTTGTGCTGCTGTTCGCTTCACTGGCGGCAGTCACGTCCGATTCCGAATCCGTCACCCACTGGCTCTTGTTTTGGGCGAAACAAGTCACACTCGGGCCCGTCGTCGGTGTGGCAGTCGGAGCGATCGGAGGCAAATTGCTCGATTTTGCCACCGCCAAAGGCTGGGTGATGGACAGTTTTATGCAGCTATCGGGAATCGCCTTGGCGATCTTGGCATGGAGTATCGCGACGACCGTCGACGGAAACGCGTTTATCGCGGCGTTTTCCGCAGGACTCGCGATCGCGTCGATGACTCAATCGGTAAAGCCGGTGATTCAAAATTTTGCCGAGACCGAAGGGCAGCTGCTTTCGCTTGTCACATTCTTGCTGTTCGGTGCAGTGCTGGTCGTCCCCGCGTTTCGAGCCGCGGGATGGAGCGATTGGTTGTACGCGATTCTTAGCTTGACGGTGATTCGTATGATCCCCGTCACCGTCTCGTTGATCGGAACCAAGCTGCATCGATCGACGATGCTGTTTATGGGTTGGTTCGGCCCCCGAGGGTTGGCGTCGGTGATCTTCGCGTTGTTGGTCACCAGCGAACACACGTTTCCACATGGCGACTCGCTGTTCAACGTGGTGATTTTGACTGCGACACTCAGCGTACTGGTGCACGGAATGACCGCGCTGCCTGGCGTGGCAGCGTACAGCCGGATCATCCGGGCAGAAGAACATCAGGATCGAAGCGAGCACGATCCGGTCACCGAACACCCCTTGCGACATCGCGTGGTTTAATACGAAACATGGCGTAAATCATGGTCGGCCAGCTTTCCAAGCTGGAACCGCAAACGGGGAGCGGTCGACTGACTGGTCGCGGTTAATCTTGCTGCGACGAAGTAACCCGCGTTCACGCTAACGGCTTGGAAAGCCGTGCGACGATTGGGAGCAAATCTGGAACGACCGATCCCTAACACTCCGTGACCGTGTTAGACGCGGATCACAAGTTTGCCGGAGTTGTTGCCTTTGAGCAGTCCCATGAATGCCTCGGGTGCATTTTCGAGTCCGTCGACGATATCTTCGTTGACTTGAACCTTGCCTTCACGTACCCACTTTTCCATCTCGGCAACAAATTCGTTGTAGCGCGGACCGTAGTCGTCGAAGATGATAAACCCTTGCATCTTGATCCGTTTGACCAACATCGTCATCATCAATTGCGGCCGCAGATCCGGGCCCGCTGGCGGCTCGGTGTCATTGTAGTTCGCGATCAATCCGCATAGCGGGATCCGTGCTTTGACATTCAACAGCGGAGTCACCGCATCGAATACCTTGCCGCCCACGCTTTCAAAGTAGACGTCGATCCCATCGCCGCAGGCTGCCGCCAATTGCTCGGCAAAGTCGCTGGCACGGTGATCGATGCATTCATCAAAGCCCAGCTCTTCGCGTGCAATCCGGCACTTCTCTGCACCGCCTGCGACACCGACGACTCGGCATCCTTTCAGCTTCGCGATCTGGCCCACGACCGAACCGACCGCGCCGGTCGCCGCGGCTACAACGACCGTTTCCCCCGCCTTAGGCTGGCCAATTTCAAGCAGCCCCATGTAGGCGGTAAAGCCCGGCATCCCCAGCACGCCAAGCGCCCACGAGGGATGCGGCATGTTAGCGTCCAGCTTGATCAGATCGGTGCCGCGTGACACCGCAAAGTCTTGCCATCCGCTGTAGCCCAGCACCCGATCTCCCTCGGCAAATCCTGAGTTTTTGGACTGTTCCACTCGGCTGACGGTGCCGCCCACCATCACGTCCCCCACCGCGACCGCAGGTGCGTAAGACGGACCGTCATTCATGCGGCCTCGCATGTACGGGTCCAACGAAAGGTACTCGGTCCGCAACAAGACTTCACCTGCGGCGAGCTCCGGTATATCGACCGTTTCGAGCCGAAAGTTATCCGGTCTTGGGGCGCCGTCGGGACGTGAGTTCAGAACGATGCGTCGGTTTTGCTTGGCGTAATCAGACATGAAATTGATGCTTTGGGGATGGAGGGTTGGTGACGTAACGTAGCCTAGGCTTCCAGCCTGGGAACCACAGCAAACGCAGACTGGAAGCCTAGATTCCGCTCCCAGACTGGAAGCCTAAACTACGCTCCCAGGCTGGAAGCCTAGGCTACGTTAAATTCAATATCCTTCAGGGATACAATCGACTTTCACTACGGATGAAAATTAGACTGTGAGTTGTGCCGGAGCGAGTGCGGACTCGAGGATACGGCGGCTGACGTCCAGCGTGACTTGTTGTCGTTCGCCCAACGCCGTCATACCATGCGACTCGAGTTGCTCGACTACCGCGTCGACCGCTTCGCTGCCCAGATCATATGCCGCGAGCGTTGTGGGGATGCCGAGCTCTTCAAAGAATTCACGTGTTCGCTCGATAACTTGGTCAATTCGACTCGCGTCGTCTCCGGTGTCGATTCCCCAAACACGCTCGGCGTACTGCAGCAATTTCTCGCGTTTGGCATCACGCATCTCGTTCATCAGTGATGGCAGCACGATGGCCAGCGTACGAGCGTGATCGATGTCGTATAACGCGGTCAATTCGTGGCCGATCATGTGCGACGCCCAGTCCTGCGGGACGCCGGCGCCGATCATACCGTTTAACGCCCACGTGGTCGTCCACATAAAGTTGGCCCGCGCCGCGTAGTCATGATCGTCTTCCTTCAACCGAGGTGCCAACTCGATCAACGTTTGCAACAAACCTTCGGCAAAACGATCTTGCACCATCGCGTCGACGGGATAAGTCAAATATTGCTCGATGATGTGGACGAACGCGTCAGCAACGCCGTTGGCGAGTTGTCGCTGGGGCAAAGTGTAAGTCTTGGTCGGATCGAGAACTGAAAAGGCGGGGTACACATGCGAGCTCATAAAGGCCAGCTTCGCCTTGACGGCGTCGTTCGTGATCACCGAGCCATGATTCATCTCCGATCCGGTGGCGGGCAACGTCAACACGGTTCCAAACGGGACAGCGGCCGTAACGTTCGCGCCGTGCTCGGTCAAAATGCTCCACGTGTCGCCAGCAAACGGGATCGCTGCGGCGACAAACTTGGTTCCATCGACGACGGAGCCGCCACCCACCGCCAGTAAGAAATCGATGTTTTCACGGCGTGCTAATTCCACCGCTCGCATCAAGGTTGCGAAGCGGGGGTTGGCTTCGATCCCGCCGAATTCAACAACGTTGCGTTTGCCTAGCGCGGCACGCACTTCGTCGAGCGTCCCATTGCGCTGGGCGCTCTGTCCACCGTAGAGCACCAGCACACGGGCGTCGGCGGGGATTTGGGAGTCCAGATCGGCAACGCGACCTTCGCCAAAGAGGATCTGGGTCGGGTTTCGAAAATCAAAGTTATCCATCATTTTTTTTTTGTCCTTAAATGGACCGGCCAAAATAGACCGGTCGGCTAGTGAGTGATTCAAATAAAATTTTTAAGTTTTGGTGGCGTCGATTAGACGCTCGGTCAGCCGCATTGCGTCATCGAACGCGGCTCCGTTTTTACGTAATTTGTCGAGCAGACTGGCTCCGAGCCAAAGTTGGTACAGCCATTCGGCGAGTTCGCCAGCGGGAACGTCGGCGTGGATCGATCCATCGTCGATCCCCGCTTCGATCAGGCTAGCCAAGCGAGCGATCACGCGGTCGGTGCCGTGTTGGAGTGCTTCACGCATTTCGACTGAGAAGTCGGCGATCTCGGCGCTGAGCTTGACGACCAGACATTTATTGGAGGTGCATTCGTCGGTTTGCGATTGTTGCCAGCAGCGGAAATAGGCGAGCAATTGGTTCGCGGCGGTCCCGCCGGCGTCGTCCAGCAGCGATTCCAGATCGTCCATGTAAGTAGCGACGTAATCTTGGATCAACGCTTGGCCGAATTTTTCTTTCGATTCGAAGTAGTGGTAGAACGAGCCTTTGGGGACATTCGCCAATTTCAGCAGTTCGGTCAGCCCGACGGCGTTGAAGCCCTTTTGTGCCATCACCGCTCGGCCTTGGGCCAGGATGTGGGTTCGCGTATCGGAGTGTTTGACGTTCATACAAACCACTATCGCCATAATTAGACCGGTCGTCTAGTTGTAGTTTCGGAAAAGGAGGATATTTTTTCTGACGGGGGATGGGGATTTGGAGATCCAGGTCGTAGCGAAAGTCGCAGAGACTTTCGCATTTCGCTGCGTGGATCGAAACGCTACGCAAGGTTCGCGACGCGAGACGATTGAAATTCTCGGCGAGTTTCAAAAAAGGGATGGCCGCCGAAACTCTACGAGGAGTTTCGCTGCGAGGAGTTTCGCTGCGGCGGGGGAGGGCAGGGGGGTTTTATTTGGCGATCGCGCCTTGGCAGCCCGATCCGGCACCGGCGGTGCAGCCGAAACAATGTTGGCCGACGATGATCTGGCGTTTAGAGAGTGCTTCGTAGTCAAAGTCTTGGATATGAGTCGGGTTCCCCTTGTCGACTTGCAAATCCAACATTTGATTGAAATCGCAATCGAACAGACGACCATCCCAGCCGACCGACAGTGTGTTGCGGCACATCAAACCGTCGACCGAGGCCGGGTTGTAGGCGTCGACAAGCTTCTGCATGTAGGTGTCAAACTCATTCGTTTGCACCAAGTATTCCAAATAACGGCTGACGGGCATGTTCGTGATCGTGAACAAACGGTTGAACTGAATTCCAAAGCGAGCGTCGAGCTCTTTTCGGTAGGCACACTCCAACGACTGTTGGTCTGGCGGCAAAGAGGCGCCGACCGGGTTATAGACCAGCGTTAACATCAGCCCGCTGCCGGGGTGACCGTAGCCCAAATCGTTGAGTCGTTTTAAGGCTTGGACCGACTTCGAGAACGCGCCGTCACCTCGTTGCGAATCGGTATTTTCTTCCAAATAGCAAGGCAGCGAGGCGACAATTTCGACTTGGTTTTCAGCCAAAAACTCGGGCATCTCGGTAAACCCTTTGGCCAACAGGATGGTCAAGTTACAGCGATCGATCACATGCCGTCCGAGTGAGCGTGCTTGGCGAACAAAGTGCTTGAAATTTGGATTCATCTCCGGCGCGCCCCCCGTCAAATCGAGTGTTTTGATTTGAGGATGATCTCGCAAGACACCGATACAGGCATCGACGGTTTCCCGCGTCATGTTTTCGCGGCGATCGGGACCTGCGTCGACGTGACAATGGCTGCAAGTCATGTTGCAAAGCTTGCCAATATTGACTTGCAAGATTTCGATACGATCGCTGGCGAGCCGCTCGAATCCCGATTCGCTTAGCTTCGCCGCGAACTTTTCGGTACCACGCGGTGGCATCAGCACGACCAATTGCTCGGTCGGGTTGGCCAGCGGGTTGCCACGATGTTGCAGCGATGTTTTGGGTTGCGACATGAGCGATCAACAAACTCTTTAATGCGACGAGAAATAATTAGTGTGGCAGCCGGGTCCGAAAACGCTACCGACGCTCCTTGGTGACAACGACGAAGTGGTGAGCCTTTCCTTACATCAAAGATTCGAAAAACAGCGAATTCTTTGATGGAGAGCGAAAACGGTCGCTCATTTATCTTTCCAAGAATCTTTTTGTAAGGAGTTGGCGATCACGGCGTCCCCCTGCTAACTGAATCATCTTTGTCCATTGTCGCTGATCGATCTGCGATCGGTGTGTACGGTACAACTATCAAAATAGGCTAAATGCATGTCGACGAACAGCGAACTTTTCAACAAACGAACTTCTACCACAAGCGAATCATCGATGTCTTCGAAACTGATTCAACTGCAACCTCACGACGAGTACAACCAGTCGCTCGAAGCCAACGTGCATCCGCCTGATTGGGTCAATCCGAAACCAAGCGGCGAATACCACTTGGTGGTGATCGGCGCAGGAACCGCGGGACTGGTGACCGCGGCGGGCGCAGCGGGACTGGGGGCTCGCGTCGCCTTGATCGAGCGTGAGTTGATGGGGGGAGACTGCTTGAATGTGGGCTGCGTGCCATCCAAAGGAGTGATTCGTGCGGCGCGAGTTGCAGCGTCGGTTCGTGATGCCGAACCCTACGGCGTGCATGTTCCGGAGGGCGTCGAGGTTGATTTTGCAAAAACGATGCAGCGGATGCGGCGATTGCGGTCCAAGATCAGCCCCAATGATTCGGCCAAGCGTTTTTCCGAAATGGGGATCGATGTCTTTTTCGGCAAAGGGTCGTTCGTCAACGACAACACGCTCAACGTGACGCGTGAAGATGGTTCCGTCAGCGAGTTAAAGTTCAAGAAAGCGGTGATCGCTTCGGGGGCTCGTGCCTCGGCGCCACCGATCCCGGGACTCGACACCGTTTCGTATTTGACGAACGAAAATTTGTTTTCGCTGACGGAATTACCCAAACGGTTTGGGATTGTTGGCAGTGGACCGATCGGCAGCGAGATGGCTCAAACGTTCGCTCGCTTGGGCAGCGAGGTGTTTTTATTTGAACGTGGGCATCATCTGCTGCCTCGCGAGGATTCCGATGCGGCTGCAGTGGTGCAAAAACATTTTGAACATGATGGCATCAATCTGTTCTTGGACGCCGCCGATATGAAACTCAGTCCAGAAGACGATGGCGCCGTTCGAGTTCAGGTCACGCAAAAGGGCGAACTCAAAGAAGTGGTCGTCGATCAACTGCTGGTCGCCGTGGGACGTGCGCCGAATACCGAGGGGCTGAATCTCGAAGCGGTCGGTGTCAAATATGACGCATCGGGAGTCGAGGTGAACGATCACTTACAAACGACCCACCCCCGCATCTATGCCGCGGGCGACATTTGCTCGAAATACAAGTTCACGCACGCGGCCGATTTCCAAGCCAGGATCGTGATTCAAAATGCGTTGTTCGCCGTGGGGCCGTTTGGAAAAAAGAAAGCGAGTGACTTGATCATTCCTTGGGCCACCTACACCTCGCCCGAGGTGGCGCATGTCGGGATGTATGAAAAGGAAGCGGCCAAGGCGGGAATTGAAATTGATACCTATATCCAGCACTTTAGCGACGTCGACCGAGCGATCTTGGAGGGGCAAGACGACGGGTTTGTGAAGGTGCTGACGAAGAAGGGAACCGACAATATTGTGGGCGCGACAATCGTCGCAGAGAACGCAGGAGACATGATCTCGGAAATCACGCTGGCGATGACCGCGGGAGTCGGATTGGGAAAAATAGGTTCCGCAATTCACCCCTATCCGACGCAGGCCGAAGCGATCCGAAAACTAGGGGATCAATTCAGCCGTACACGATTGACTCCACTGAGCAAAACGATGCTCAACGTGCTGCGGCGACTGAACGTCGGCAAGTAAATTGAGCTCGAGACACCCCCGGCGCCGCAATGGAGTTGCAACAGGCCGCCGAGACGGCCGCAAAAATTTTCATATTTTTCTCATACGCGATGCTTAATTGATCACCACTGCTTACATCCGAGGAGATATACTTCAACACGTTGCGGTACCGACGCAATCGCGAGCGAACCGGTCGGAAAGTAGGCTGGAAGCAAAACAAACTTGAATTTTCGTGTGCTTGGCGAGCAACCCGCTGCCCCCCGGGGAAGCGTCACGAACGAGGGGACACGTTTTCGCTCGTCTCTGATCCCGAAATCGCGTCAACGACGGTCCAAGTTGCGGATCAACAGCGTCGTCATTGCTCGTACAGTCATCTGCTGTGCAGTCGCCTTTGCCGTCAAAGCATGACAGCAAACCGGCTCGCTAGGGATCGAGCAACGCGGTAGTGAGGTTGGAAGTGAGATCTTGAGGTTGGAAGTGAGATCTGATGTGCGGCGGTGACACAGGCAAATCAAAGAACGGCGGACAATCGTCCGTTTACTGAAGTCGATCCCAAGTGCACCACCGCAGTAACGGCGTGCCGAGGAAGCGATAACGTGTCGTCAAACCGATCGTCAATTTGGCTTCCGCTAACTCAACAAAATGGCACATCGATTGCACTAATCAATAAGCAAAATGTCATGGGGGGGATGAGCTGATGTCTACCAACTACTTGCGAGCGGTCGAATTTATTGGCGGACCTATCGACGGGCACATCGATGGGGTTGCGATACCGATGAAACCATTTGTTGCCATCAAAACGGTTCCTCCCGATCAACCGGTCAGTTCGCTGACGATGTTATGGCGGCTGCTGCGATTACCGGAACATCGTCCTCCTGCGGTTTTGGCAATTTACGAGATGCAGACGCGTGATTCAGGACCAGGCTATTACTATTTGCGTTCGGTGGTGGCCAGCGACTGTGATCTGAACCCCATTATTATGGACGCGATGATCCAGCGATCCGATCTGACGCTCGGTCCGCTCACGCTGACTGATCTGAAATAGGTCGCTGAATGATTTTCGATCGCTCGGGATTATCTTCTGCTTGGATCGAGTTCGGTAAAATCAATTTCGGCTAGTAACGCGGTGACGGTTGCCGCGACGGTCAATCGTCAGGGCACGCAAACGGCTTGGAACGCCGTGCAACAATGGGCGGTTGCAACCGACACGTCGTCGAGTGGCAAGCGGCATTGGGTTGCTCAACACTCACTTGCGATAGATCCTGTATAACAAAGCCAGACGCAGTCTCGATGAACGACTTGATCCGTTCGCGATGGCGTTCCAACATCAAGATCCACAGTGCTGCAGCCCGGGTGTGCCGATACCTCTCGAGAACAACTATGAAACGTAAATGGCCTTACTTTCTTGCCAACGAACCCTTGACTCCCAATACCGACTTGAAAGTGTTGGACAAGTATTCGGGTGAAATTGCAGCCGAGGTGGCGCTGGCGGATTCGGCGGCGATCGACCGTGGCATCGCTGGCTGTGTCGAAGCTGCTGGCGCATTGGCGGAGATGAAACCCTACCAGCGTCAAGACATCTTGAATCACTGTGTGAAGCGATTCAGTGAACGATCTGATGAATTGGCAATGTCGTTGTGCATCGAAGCGGGGAAACCGATCCGAGACGCTCGCGGCGAAGTCTCGCGATTAATTGATACGTTTCGGATTGCGGCGGAGGAATCGGTACGTATCCGCGGCGAGGTGATGAATCTGGAGATTTCGTCGCGAGCCGCTGGCTATCGTGGGATGTGGAAACGTGTTCCGATTGGGCCTTGTTCTTTTATCAGCCCCTTTAATTTCCCGTTGAACCTTGCCGCTCACAAGGTCGCCCCGGCGCTGGCGGTGGGATGTCCGTTCGTGTTGAAACCCGCCAGCCGCACGCCGCTTGGGGCCTTGATCATCGGCGAAGTTCTTGCCGAAACCGATCTGCCCAAAGGGACGTTTTCGATCCTGCCCTGTTCACGAGACGGAGCCGATTTGTTTACGACCGACGAGCGTCTGAAACTGCTCAGTTTCACTGGTTCGCCCGACGTCGGTTGGGCCTTGAAGTCGAAGGCGGGCAAAAAGAAAGTCGTGCTTGAACTTGGTGGCAACGCCGCCTGTATCGTCGACCGCGACGCCGATTTGGACGACGCGGTCAAACGCATCGTCTTTGGCGCGTTCTACCAGTCGGGGCAAAGTTGCATCGGAGTCCAGCGGATCATCGTCCACGAAGAAATTTACGACTCACTACGTGATTCGCTGGTGGCCGCCACGGAGGCCCTGGTCGCTGGCGATCCCAAAGACGAGCAGACGTTCATCGGGCCAATGATTTCGGAAACGGAAGCCGAGCGGCTTCATCGCTGGATCCACGAAGCGGTCGCCGCGGGTGGCAAACTGCTGTGCGGCGGCGAACGCGACGGTGCGATGTTAGACGCCACGCTGTTGGAAAATGTGCCCGCGGATCAAACGCTTTGCAACGAAGAAGCGTTTGGACCAGCCGCGGTGCTGAGCCGGTTCACCGATTTCAGCGACGCGCTTGCCGAAGTGAACCACAGCAAGTTCGGGCTGCAAGCGGGCATTTTCACGCGTGACCTGTACAAGGCCCATCAAGCCTGGGACACCCTGGATGTCGGCGGCGTGGTGATCGGCGATGTGCCATCGTGGCGAGTCGACAATATGCCCTACGGCGGCGTGAAAGACAGCGGATTGGGGCGTGAGGGAATCGTGTTCGCGATGGAAGACATGACCGAAATTCGCAACTTGGTCATCCGCACCCCCTCTTAGCCAATCGTAGTCGTCAACTGGTCGGCTTTGCTAAGACGAGTGGCAAGACACGCGGCAAGACAATTTCGGGGGGGGGAGGCTGCCTCCCCTTCTCGCCTCACGAAAAAGGCCCAAGCGATACCGGCGTCCCTCCCTAAGAAGCGGCAACGCTGCGAATCACTCGCTTGTTGACGATTCGCAAAGCACGGAATTCTGCAATTATTTTTGTAAGGATTTCCGTCGATCACCGTCTTTGACTGCTGTGGCCGCCGATGTCGGATGCGCCGTTGTTGTTTTTACGGTTTGATCCGAATGGAGGTCGGCACGCTGAATCGCGGCTCAGGCGGCCGGATAGCGGTTTGCGACACGATGTTTCACCTCAGGCAACAAAACTGTACGCCGGCGTGTTTGACGCAGTTGCCTCGCGTGCCCCCCGCCGAGGAAGCCATGACGTTTGATTGCCGCCGTAGAAATAGGAAACGTGCTGTGAGCACCGAGGAGCATCCGAGAAGCACACGAGTATTTTCGATTGGCGTTTTGGCGCTGCTGCCGCTGGTGATCGTTTCGTGTTCCACCAACAGCGTCAGCGACAACACAAACCAACTTGAATTGTCCGGTTCGAGTACGATTGCGCCGTTGGCAGCAAAGATTGCCGCTCGGTTCGAGTCGATGCATTCGGAAGTTCGCGTCAATGTTCAGGGCGGCGGTAGCTCGCGAGGCATCACGGACGCTCGCCGTGGCCTTGTCGATATCGGGATGGTCTCACGCGACTTAAAATCGGAAGAGCAGGATTTGACCGCGTTCACGATCGCTCGCGATGGAATCGCGGTAATTGTGCACCGCGAAAATCCGATCACATCACTGACGAACAACCAAATTGCCGCGATCTATACCGGCGACATCAAAGATTGGCGTGACGTCGGAGGCACGGCAGGCCCGATCACCATCGTCAACAAAGCCGAAGGCCGTTCCACACTTGAGCTGTTCACCGAGTACATCCAAGTTGGAAATCGTCACATCAAAGCCGACGTGGTGATTGCCGATAATGAACAAGGCATCAAGACAGTTGCCGGAAACCCTGGTGCGATCGGCTACGTTTCGATCGGGAGCGCCGAGTACGATGCCGCCGCCGGGGTCGCGATCAAACTTTTGCCCTTGGCAGGCGTTGCGGCATCGATTGAGAACGTCCGCAACGGCAGCTTTCCATTGACGCGGCCCTTGAACCTTGTCGTCAAGCAATCCCCGACGCCGCGGCTTCAAGCATTCCTCGAATTTGCCAGATCTAGCGACGTTCACGATATCATCGAGGCCCAATACTTTGTCCCGCTGGCCCGCTGAACTTATCGCAGACATGGTTTCTGCATGGATACGCAGTGATCACCCGCGTGATCGTGCTGCGGACCTTACTATTTCTGTTGTTCGAGTCATCTCGCCTCCGTTTCGCGAGGTTGGACTGACGCGATTATTCACGGACGCCGCGTGGTCGAAGAGTTGCTGCCCCGTTTCCGCGAGCGTTATACCGACGTGGTGGTCGCGCACAATTTACAGCAAACGCGTCGGATCGCCGACTACGCTGCTTTCTTTCGGGCCACCGTGGGAACGGGATCGCCAATCGACGATGGCACCGGAGAACAAATTTTCGAAACGCCGCAACCAACGTTGACGGTGGCGTACGTCAACGCAGAAGCGTGCTAAACCATCCTTTTGGCGTTTCACCGCCCCTTGCCGCATTGCATGTTGCAGCCACCGTGCGTGATCGGCATGGAATTCGCGTCTTCCCTCGGATTGCCGAACCGCTGCGTTGGCGATCGTCGTCACACTGCGCCGAGGCATTCCGAATATTCACAGGGAGAGAACGTCGTGTTTGGATCGAAACAACCGAGTCCTGTTGCCGAGTACGCAGCGACTGGCGAAGTCGAGCGGGTGTACCACGAAATACGACAAACGCTTCGTGTACGCGGCATCAATCTGATCTTTCGCACCTGGGCCGGGCACAAAGGGCTGATGCCGGTTTTGTGGGATACGGTCCGTCCTAACGCCGAAACGATGATGTTTGAACAATCCTCGGATCAAATTCGCTCGGCCGCGGTGGAATTGGCAAGGCCGCTAGGGGATCTCGGCGCGAAACAGCAAACGTTACTGGGACCGAGTCAAGCGTTTCAATTGCACGAGATTTTGAAACTCTATCACTACATCAATCCTAAACTGCTGCTGCTGGCCTCGGCAGTGCGTCAAGGACTCGATGGGGAGCTGTCGATCAAACAGTACTCAGCAACCGAGCCGGCCGAGCGAATCGCACCCGGTATCCCGGCGAACATGGCCGCACTGGAGATGGAAGACGAAAATCCTAGCTCCTCGCAACTTCAGACGCTGTTTAGCGACATCACCGAGACGCTCTCGCTACGCTCGATCAACAGCGATTATCGCAGCTTGGCACTTTGGCCGAACTACCTTGACGCGGTATGGCGGGAACTCAAACCCAAGGTTCAATCTGCCGCCTATGGGACCGCCGCAGATCATCTGCGGGAACGGTCGCGTCGCTTGGCATCGGAACTGCCCTACCCTGTCCCCCTGTCGCGAGCGAGGTTAGAGGGTGAAGGAATTGATTTTGACGAGACGCTGCAGAGCTGTGAAACGTTTGAACAGCTGCTGCCGGGATTGATTTTGAACATCGCAATCTGTCTGCGAGATTGGCAACCCGATGACGCTTTACTGCGGTCGCCTTTCCCCGCGACCGCAATCCCACCAAGATCGCAAAACGACGAGCGACCTGAATTCACCGGAGGTGCAAAATGAATTGGCGTGATTATCAAGCATTACAAAAAGTAACGGAATTGGGCGACCACTTCGTTAGCTATGTCGATCAGGGCAGCGGAAACGACACCGACCAAGATCCGGTGATCTTGCTGCATGGGATTCCTGTTTGGGGTTACCTGTGGCATCAAGTGCTGCCTACACTGGCAACGCATCATCGCACGTTGATACCGGATTTGCTGGGGTTCGGTTTTTCCGATCGACGTGACTGCTTTGACCGCTCGATCACTCGGCAAGCGGAAATGATTGACCAGTGGATGGACAAACTGGGAATCGCCAAGGCCGCGGTTGTCGCTCATGACATTGGTGGGGGCGTGGCGCTGCGATTGGCAACTCTGTTCCCGCACCGAGTCTCGCGACTGTGCGTGATGAACACGGTCTGTTATGACTCGTGGCCGATCGAATTGATGTTGCAATTTGGACATCCCAGCGCCAAAAGTATTGCTTCGGCATCGAAGACAATCGCGTCGCTAGGCGTGGCACTGAAGAGCGGTTTTGCCACGTCGCCCGAGACCGAAGTGATGGAGGGACTCTTGGCGCCTTACCACACCGAAGTCGGCAAATTGTCACTGATCCGTAACGCCGCGTCGCTGAACACCAACCAGACGACCGAGATCACCGATCGGTTGCACCGGATCGCCGTACCAACGTTGGTGTTGTGGGGCGAAGATGACAAATTCCAACTGGCGAAGTTTGGAAAACGTTTGGCAAAGGACATCCCTGGCGCTCAATGGGTGCCAATCGCCAACGCTCGCCACTTTGTCATGCTCGACCAACCCGCCTCCGTCGTGGCTCATCTACAGTCGTTCTTAGCCGCCGACACCGCCGCCGCAAAATCGGTGTGAGCATTCCTTGGACTCACCAAGGTCATTTACATTTCTGCAAAAATCAACCGGCCGTCAAGAGTATCGATGCTACGTTGGTCTCCGCTGCAACGAGGCCCTCCCCGGAATACTCACTGAAGGCTCGTCTTCGGTCCCGTCCCGGCTTCGCCGGGAGGGTGAAGCCCGTTAGCCGTTTTGGCGTTAGCCACGGTTCCCGCGAACATATCTTTGAACGGGGTCTTCGAACGGGGGGCTAACTGAGTCTGTCTCCGTAAAAACCAGAGACAGAGGCGATCTCCCCCTGTTTTGCCGGACGTTTTACGAATTGGCACGCTCGTTGCTTTTTCTTGGTCAACGAGTGGTTCGGAGTGCCATTTTTGACAGTCACTCCAATGAACCCTCTCCCCCAACTCACTCAGTTTTCTATGGAGGCAAATAGTCATGTTAAGTTCACATTGGCAACCGATGGCAGACGTGAATCGGCTTCGCAGCGAACTGGACCGTCTGTTCGGCCAAGTCAGCGGTGGAAACGGTACTTCGCGACGTGGATCCTTCCCTCTGATGAATCTGTGGGAAGACGATAGTTCATTGTACGTGGAAGCTGAATTACCGGGATTTGAACTGGATAATTTGGAGATCTACGTCACGGGTGGCAACCAATTGTCGATCTCGGGCGAACGAAAACAGCCCGAACACGAAGCGGGCGCATGGCATCGACAAGAACGCGGGTTTGGCAAATTCCGACGCACGCTTGATCTGCCTGGCGACGTCGACAGCGAGAAAGTGTCCGCGAATTTCAGCAACGGCATCCTAACGTTGACGATGCCCAAGAGCGAAGCGGCAAAACCACGGCGTATCGAGGTGAACGCGAACTGAGTGTTGGCTTACGTTCCCACTCGAAAGTGACGCATGACACCAGCGGTTCTGGTTTGCGGCGTCACCCACGCCTACCATTCTCAATCAAAATGTTTTCGGAGGAAATGTGATGAATACGACGATGAGCAATACGGACAAACAAACGGGTGACAGCGTCAGCCCTGAACAAACCTATCAATCGACTTACGTCCCACGCTTTGACATTTGGGAGGGCGAAGAGGAGCTGTTGCTCTACGGCGATCTGCCCGGCGTCAGCGTCGACGATCTGGATATCCGATTCGAAAATCGCGAGTTGACAATCCATGGAAAAGTCGCCGCTCGTCACGAAGGTGAATTTCTGATGGGTGAATATGGCACCGGTGATTTCCATCGCACATTTACGGTCGGGGAAAGTATCGATGCCGAGAAGATTTCGGCCGAGATGAAACACGGCGTGTTGACACTGAGACTGCCAAAATCCGAGAAGGTTAAACCTCGCCGGATCAAGGTCCAAGCCAACTAAAACCGCCTACAGAAAATGTGGCATAAGCAACCCGTAGCATAGGCTGCTATGCCTGTGAACGTAGCATAGGCTTCTAGCCTGTGAATGTGCCATAGCCTGCGAATCTGGCATTGCCTGCTATCCTGTCATCAAGCGAATCAAGCCTGTTGAAGTCCTCTTCAACAGGCTTTTCCAGCTAGCATGGCACCAGTCAAGTCCCATTGTTGGCCAGCTTTCCAAGCTGGAAACGCAACCGGTCTCCGTTCATATCATCGGTTGCGGGTTCTCTCACAGCGACGATCCAACGCTCGCCACGCTAACGGCTTGGAAAGCCGTGCGACAATGGCTGCGACGGAACTAAAACATTGACATTTTCAAATTTGCAAATGTCAATTTAACTTTTTCAGTACCAACGAAAGTCTTGACGAGTTCCGCTACGGGTTGACGCCGCTAAGGTGTGATCGCCTGAAAGAAATTATAGATCGGGCGGCCTGGGATGTAGACTTTCGGACGCACTACGACTGGCGCCGCGGCGACAGGTGCGGGAGCAATCGGTGCCGCGTAGGCTGCGGGAACCGCGGGCGAGTAGGACACGACCGGGACGACCGCCTGCGACGCATCAAGTGTCGGACGCTGAACCACCACGGGTGACGTAACGACCGGAGTCGCCGCGACAGGATAAGCTGCCGAATACACAGGTCGCGCTGCAGCATACGGCGCTGGGACCACGGGTACTGCAGCAACAGGTGTTGGGACCACAGGTGTTGGGACCACGGGCACTGCGGCGACGGGCTGCACCACCGGGCGGTATAAGATCACGTCTTGGGCGACCACATTCGCTGTGGTCACGAAGACACCGATCAGCAACAAGGCAAAAATTCGCGTAGGCATTTTTAAAGTACTCTCTGTTATCAGTTTAGTTATCAGTTTAGATCACCAAATTTGTTAGCAAGCAAACATGTGCAATTGCAAAATTTGTGCCGTCTGATGGCACAATCACTTCACCTGTGTCAACTTTGTGCCATGCACAAACGACTGCCAAATCGGCGGACTTGTTATGGCCCCGAATGCGGCGGATCCGCCGGACGTGTGCCCTGATCACGAATCTTTTTCGCTCGTCCTTCGGACCACAACTGTAACCCCTTCAGACGCTGTTTGCCTCGAGCAAAGTAAACCGGGGTCAGCGTTTCCCAGTGGCGGGCGTAGTTTTGTTCTCTGGTCCTCAGCCAGTCATCGCGTGGCGAAACGATCTTCATGGCTTCAAGCTTGCTGATGATCTCGGACGCAATCCACTGGTGTCCTGGAATCGTCGGGTGCACATGATCGAGCAACAGGTTGTCACCGGGGATTCGTCCGGGGCTAAGTGTTTCGAAACGTTGCCGCGCAGGCACCATCGGCACAGCAGCCTCCAATGCGGTATGTCGCAGGTCATCTCGAACCGGAGTCACGATCCGTAGCGGGCAGATGTCTTGGTCAATTGCGATTTGGAAGTGTCTTTTCGCATGTTCGAATTGTTGATTGTCAAAGTACAGCAATGCCAATTGATAGTGTAAGCCTGCGTGCTGAGGATTGATGCCAACGGCAAGCTCGAGTTCCTTGATCGCTTGCGGTGTGTTGTCGTAGAACAGCGTGCGAGCTTTGGCGACAAGTTGCTCGCAGCGTCGTCGTTCGGTGTCGCTAATCCCCGTCGTGTCCTCGCTCTTAAAGGGAGGACAATCTCGCAAATTCACTGGCAGATCGACCAACAGGATAGGGACGGCGGCAGTGTTCGCGATATCGATCATGCGGCGCAGATTATGGCCAAAGTGTTTGACCACCGACTGTTGCCACGCGGCATCACGGTGATACGCCGCTAGCCCTCCTTGATAATCCAGTAGCGCATCGACCTCGGTCGCCAGCACGTCTTGGGGTTCGCCGCGTAGGTCCTTTGCAGTGTCGTTGTCGCTGGCGGAGGCAACGAGTTGCTGAGCCCATTGCGATATTCGCAACCGGCTAAACCGTCCGTAAGCATCCGCGACACTATCCGGCAGATTCTTGATTCCGGCATACGATCGGTCTTCGAGGAATTCGTTATGTCCGGTTGCCAGCACGATCAGATCGGGCTCATACCGCAGCATCTCTTCGAGAATAGGGACCAACCGATAGCTGGCGTAAGAAACGCCGCCACAATTAATCACTTCCCACCGCTTTGATGGGTCGGCCGCCTGCAGACTGAGTTCCAACCAAGTCGTAAAGGAGGTTTCGGTCGAATACGGTCGTCCTTGAACCGTGGATCCTCCCAGACAAACGATCCGAAATTCGTCGGGACTTTTGGTCGCCGCAAACGATTCGGGCTGAAAGTACTCGAGTCGGTTGGCGGCTGTTACATAGTTTTCACCATCGTCCGACAAAACGAACAAGGGACGGATGGTTTGGAAATCGACAAACGGATCATGATGGGCAACACGAGGCCGCCAACCGGCCATCCTGAGTGACAACTCAATCAGGATCACGGGGGCCATGCCGACCAGAATGGCCATGATCGGAAACAGCCAACGTCGCTGACGAGATGCAAGTCGACGCTTGGGGGGCACCTCATCGCTCATGGTTTGTTGAGAAGGATCTTTGAAATGACGGGGCGAAAAGACTACGGGGCGAAACAGGTTTGGGTTATCCATGATAGACCGTTTCGGCGCCGCTGCATCCCTCCGTCATCCGGCGATTGATCATTCGGCTGGTTTTAAGCAGGGCTAATTTATTGAAAGACTCCTGTCTAACGCCTTAGGTTGCTCCTGATTCTGACACCCGAGCCAGGAAGACGCTACAATCCGCATTGCGACTGTTGCGCTGCTCCAATCATCCTCAATCTCAAAAAAACAAACGGTACGTACGATGCAATTTTATCGTTTAGCAAACGCCTGCGCTGGGATCGTGCTTGTTTTGGTCCTATATCCACTCGTTGCCGTCGCGAGCGATCGATGGCCCCAGTTTCGCGGCCCGCACGCGGACGGCGTGGTCACCGAGCCGTCCAATTTGCCTACCGAGTGGACTGCCAGCGAAAACGTGGCCTGGAAAACGGACATTCCTGGACGTGGATGGTCGTCTCCCATCGTCTGGGGAAACCGAGTCTTTTTGACCACCGTCATCAATCATGGCGATGGCGAAGAGCCGAAGAAAGGCTTGTATTTTGGTGGCAATCGGCCTGAGCTGCCGGCATCGGAACACGAGTGGGTGGTGATGTGCTTGGATTTAAACAGCGGTGATCTGCTGTGGAAAAAACCGGTTCGCAAGGCGTCACCGAAAACCTCGATCCATTTAAAGAACAGCTATGCATCGGAGACGCCCGTCACCGATGGCAAACACGTGTATGTGATGTTTGGCGGAGTGGGGGTTTACTGCTTTGACATCGATGGCAACGAGGTTTGGATGCACAATCTCGAGCCACGCAAAACGCGATACGGCTGGGGCACAGCGGCGTCACCCGTTTTGTTTGGCGATCGATTGTATGTGGTCAACGACAACGACGAAGAGTCTTATTTGATGGCGTTGGACAAACGGACGGGCAAGCAAGTCTGGCGAACTCCGCGTGACGAAAAGAGCAACTGGTCGACTCCTTACATTTGGCAGAACGAACTGCGTCGCGAGATTGTGACGCTGGGTTCTGGAAAAGTTCGCTCGTACGACTTGGATGGCAATTTATTGTGGTCGCTCAGCGGAATGTCGAGCATCACGATCGCGACGCCTTACCAGTACAACGGCTTGCTCTACATCAGTTCAGGCTACGTTGGCGATAGCGACCGGCCGCTATACGCGATACGCCCAGGAGCCGAAGGGGACATCTCACTCGAGGGGACCGAGACTGCGAACGAATCGATTGTCTGGAGCCAGCCGACGGCCGCGCCCTACAATCCGAGTACGATTGCGTATGAAGGCATCGTGTACGTTTTGTACGATCGTGGTTTATTTGCCGCGTATGATGCCGCTGACGGTTCTGAAATCTACTCAAAGGTACGGATCCCCAATGGTGGCGAATTCACATCATCGCCGTGGGCCTATGACGGCAAGATTTTTTGCATCAACGAAGACGGAGTGACGTCGGTAATCAAGGCCGGCAACGAGTTTGAGTTATTGGGCAGCAATCCGTTGTCCGATGACGACATGGCGATGGCAACGCCCGCGATCGCAGCGGACCGATTACTCATCCGCACCGCCAAGCGAATCTACTGCATCCAAAAATAGGATCTCGTCAGCCAATGACGTCGCGCAATTTGGTTTGCTGTAACGAGAGTCGTGTGTGACGTTCGTTGTCGTTGCCGAAACAGCTCGAAACGGTTGACACGTTCCGCTACGAGGACGTCTTTGCGATTAGCGACACCACCTTGGGATGCGTAAAGACGCCCTTAATTTGGTCCACCGAGGGTGGTTTGACCAAATGCAAATCAAAGCCGGCCGCACGCGAATTCTTGCGATCTTCTTCTTGCCCGTAACCGGTCAAAGCAATCAGTAAGACATCGTCAAATTCGGGTTGCCGACGGATTTCTCGGGCGATCTGGTGACCGTCCATGCCTGGCAATCCGATATCCAAAAACACGACCTGAGGCTGGAATTCATGGATGTTTGCCAACAGCGTCGGCCCATCGGCAGCCGTCTCGACTTGATGATCGCCCACTTTCTTTAAAAGCGCCTTCAACAACCATGCCGCCGATCGATTGTCGTCGACCACACAGATGCGACAGGCGGCGACTTTAGCGTCGTTACGAGGTTGCGGTGACGCGAGACCGACTGCGTCGACAAGCGGCAGATGAACGACGAAGGTGCTGCCGTGACCGAGTCCGTCACTATGGGCGGAAACCGATCCCGAGTGCATTTCGACGAGCCGCTGCACGAGCGTCAAGCCAATTCCCAAACCGCCTTGCGAGCGATCGAGTGACCGCGATGACTGCGTGAACAAGTCAAATACTTGCGGTAACAGCTCTTTCTCGATTCCCACCCCAGTATCTTGCACCGTAACCACGGCGGTGCCCTCGTGCCGCTCGACGGTCAAATCAATCTTGCCACCGGAATCCATGTATTTGGATGCGTTTGTCAACAAGTTCTCGATCACCTGGACAATTCGTACGGGATCGACGTTGACGTGCATCGGATCGGTGGCCACATGAACGTTCAATTTTTGATGCCGGCCGTCGACGGTGGACTGGACCGCATGGACCGAGCGTTTGACGAGATCCGCCAGCTTGACCGTTTCTTTGCGAAGTTCCACTTTGCCTCGCATAATCCGCGAGACGTCCAACAGATCGTCGACCAATCGCACCACATGTTCGACTTGATCCTGCATCAATTCAACGATCTCGCGATGCCCCGCAGAATCCATTGCCAACAGATCGAGTCCGCTGCGAATGGGCGCGAGAGGATTGCGCAGTTCATGCGCCAACATCGCAAGGAACTCATCTTTGCGGCGGTCGGCCTCGCGGACCTGTTGGTACAGCAGTGCATTCTGAATCGCAATGGCTGCGCGGTGAGCCAAGTCCGCGGCCATTGCCAAGTCGGTTTCGCTATAGCGGCGTCCCGATTCGGCTCCCACAAACGTGACGACCCCCAAGACACTCCCTTTTACCCGCAGAGGCACACACATGTAAGAAGTCAGCGACAGTTGACGCAGCATCGCCAAATGCTCGTCGTTCTGGGCAGCCGTTTCCAACAACGAGTCGGGGACTTCCGGCATCAATTCAGCCTCGCCCGTGCGAAGCACTTTCATCACTCCGTACTCGGCATCCGCCTGGGGCGGGTAACGTCGATGCAGTTCTTCGGCGAGCGCCACCTTGTTAGGATCGGCATGCGCGACCGCCAAACGCTGGACCGACCCTTCGGCTTCGAGCATATCAACGGTACACCAGTCAGCAAAATCGGGAACCGACAGACTTGCTACCTTCTGTAGCGTCGATCTGTAATCCACTAAAGTTGACAACGACTTACTCGACTCGGCCAAAAACCGAAGCGTCTGTTCCAAATGCTTACGTTCGGTGATATCCGAACAGACGCCAATCATGCGAACGGGATTTCCTGCATCATCACGAAACAAACTGCCGCGAGACTCGAGCCAGTGAACGCTGCCATCGGGCCACACGATTCGGTACTCGAGATGATGCAGATGGCCTTGTTCGACGGTATTTTGAATCACGTTTAAGACGCGGTCCCGATCCTCGGGATAGATATCCCGCTGAAAGGCATCGAAAGAGCCGGCGAAACTTCCTGCGGCGATGCCGTGGATCTTTTCCAAAGTCGATGACCAAATCACTGTGCCGCTAGGAATTTTCCATTCCCAGCTCCCCATCCGTCCCGCATCCAGCGCGAGCCGAAGGCGTTCTTCACTATCGACCAACTCCTGCTGGCTGAGGCGAAGTTTCCGTTCGGCGTGACACCGCTCTAAAAATTGTCCCAACTGAGAAACGACCGTTCCCATCATCTCGATCAGTTCTTCGTCACACGGTCTGACTTCACCGCTATGCAGTTCGATGACGCCAAAGGAGGTACCATCGATCCGCACCGGATACGCCAATGCGGCGTGTAAACCACTCTGCATGGCGGAGGATTCGTGACCAAACCGCTCGTCGCTAGCGATATCCGAAATCCACAATGGGTCTCCGTTTTGCGCGACATGCCCTGCTAATCCGCTACCAAGCTGGCACGTCCGCGACGGCGAGCCGTTCATTTTTGCGGCAAGATCCGATTCGGGAGAACACCATGCTTGACTCAGTTTTAATCGTTCGGGATCCGAGTCGGGACTCCAGAAACAAACGGCATCCCAGTTCAACGTGCTGCCCAAGATTGCCAAGATTTCTTTGATCGCCTGATCGTCGTTCTTTTGATCGGCAATCACCTGGGCCACCGCCATCCGTGCGTTGCGCCGCAACTCGGCGGCCTTCTGTTGAGAAATGTCACGGTCGATTGCCGACGCGCCCACCACATTTCCCTCACTATCGCGGATCGGCGAGATGCGAATCTCGACGGGGACCATTTGACCATCTTTTCGCAACCGAATCGCCTCGAACGGCTCCACCCGATCGCCTTGCTGGACTCGCCGAAGCGTTTCCAAGACCTCTTCTTTTGCTTCTGCTGGCGCGATCGTGGACGAGATCGATTGCCCCACGGTTTCTTCGGCAGAAAAACCAAACAACTTTTCTGCTCCAGCGTTCCAGTCGGTAACGACTCCGGAGAAGGTCAAGCCCAGGATCGCATCTTCGGACGAATCGACCAATGCCGCCAATCGCCCCTGTTCGATCTCTGCGGCACGTCGCTCGGAGACATCACGAAAGACCAGCACGACTCCCAAAATCTCGCCTTCGCGATCCTGGATCGGTGCGGCACTGTCGTCGATCGGACGTTCACTAGAGTCTTTGCTGATCAAGATGCTATGGTTAGCAAGTCCCACGATCCTGCGTTCACGCAGCGCACGAGTAGCCGGGTTTTGTTGAGGTTGACGGGTCGTTTCGTCGACGATTTGAAATACCTGTTCCACGGGCTGGCCGACCGCTTGATCTTGCTGCCAACCGGTTAACGTTTCAGCGATCGGGTTCATAAACGTGACCAACCCCTCGGTGTCCGAGACGATCACCCCGTCGCCGATGCTTGCCAACGTCACTCGTAGCGACTCTCGTTGTGCCATCAGCTCATGTTGCAGATGTTTGCGTCGCTGCATCTCTTCAATTAAATCAGCGATCTTCTGATTTAGTACCGCAAACTGAGTCGTCGATTCATCGCGTGGCACCAACTTGATCATCAGCTGAGTGTTGCTGCGATCGGGATCAAAATGCAGCAGTGCACCATCACAGCGAAACGCCCGTTCTTGGCCTTGCTGCGTCTTGAACGTTAACACGCCCACGATCGGATCACGGTTGCGCGCACAATCTCGCAGATAGCTGTTGACTTCGTCTTCGGCAGTGGACGCCAATTCGGTAAGCCGGGCCCCTAGGATCGATGCCCCCGTGTTCGACGAGCCCGTGTTCGACGAGCCCGTGTTCGACGAGCCCGTGATTTCAAAGCGGAGAAATTGACGGTTGGCGGCGAGCACGATTCCATCGCGTGAGACCAGCAATGCGGCTTCGGAGAAGCGATTGGCGAGAGCAGCAAATTCTTCGGGTGACATGTGGCTCGAACTTTAGGCTTGTAGATACTCACGACCATCCGCCGCCATTGCATTTTCCGTCGGTCGCAAATGAACCACGATCGTACATCCAGCGTCGCCACGTGCGATCGCTTCTTCGATCACGACTTTGGCATAGCCGAGATTTTCGGCCGCAATCACACCGAAGACATTAGATGTCATCATACAAAGTGACGGGCGACCAATCACCTTTTCCGCA
Organism: Novipirellula rosea; assembly: GCF_039541335.1. Classification (NCBI taxonomy): domain Bacteria; kingdom Pseudomonadati; phylum Planctomycetota; class Planctomycetia; order Pirellulales; family Pirellulaceae; genus Novipirellula; species Novipirellula rosea. The sequence continues at coordinate 27,880 of NZ_BAABGA010000031.1, forward strand.
AACGGACAAGCTCGATTCTTGAGCACAATTTTTTCATCGTCTTGATGGACGATGTAAAAGTCGCCTTGGATTCGGCGTTTCAGATCGACCAAGACCTCGGCCACCTGACGGCGATCAAGTTGTTCGACTTGCAAAGCGGTGCGGTAGTCTTCGTTGATTTGATCGCCGACCCGTTGCCCAACGACACTGATAAACCCAGCGGCCTCTTCAAGCCCGACGACATCTTGCAGCGTCCCCGACAACTCGCGGATCAGCGTCCGCATAAACACGTCTCGCTCGAGCGGAAGTGACAAGTCTTGAATAATGGGCAGTTCGTTCAACGCGGGGTCCGACATAGTACGCCTCTGGTAGTGACCGAAACGAGGGGAAACAAACGCTGCGTGCCCCGCTTGTGTGGGGACTAGATTGATGCAGTGAATTATTAGCGAAGAGCAAGTCCCCCCACGAAAATGGACGCTTTGTGTCTTTTTGAGCACATTAAATTGGAACGGATTAGGCCGCTTTCAGCAATGCGATTTATCGCCAAGCCCCTCAAATTGGAACGCATTCAACACCTTTTTCAAATCAAACCGCTTCCACACGGGGGGCATTGTGGCACTCCACGTCGTTGGAACGGGCTGTAGCGACAGTGCGTGATTGACCAGTTTGGAATCCAGTACACCACCGCAAGCGAAGGAGCTCAGGGTCGACGCGCTCTATTTTGGCATTACACAGGTGGCGTTTGCAGTGGTGCGGCGTGACGCTGTGAAGCATTCTCTCGTGGTTTCCTTCGCCAGAAGGGGGTGATCCATTCGCCCGGCAACCTTCCACGCTCTGGCAAGCGTCGCTACAAAATGGACATCCCGTAGATTGCCGCCTCTACATGCTTCACAGCGTTAGGTACGGCGGGACCGACGTGCCGCGTCTTTGCCGCTTCACTCGGCTCAACCAAACGAACGCCCTCGAGCTCGTCTGGTTGGGTGTCAATCGATGCGTGTGACGCCCCCCCGGGCGCGGACTAGCCCACCAACAGAGAGATTTCAGCGGTTGCGAATGCAAGCGATGTTCGAGCGGGGAAATAGCACAACAGAACTGCGCCAATCCTCATTCTGTTTTATGTCTGCCCCCTTACAATACAGCCTTTCTAATTTCGGCGCGCGGTCACTGCCCATCGGAACGCAGCACAGTCATTGTGTTTGTACTCGCTGACGACCTCGCCAATTACTGTTGCTCTGGAAGGATGCTCTCTAGATGCAGAGATCTTGTCATGCACGGCGTCAAACACATCGTCTAAGCTTTGAGTCACTGGAAGCACGATGTGTGCTGTCGGCCATCTCGCTGTTTCCGGTTGCGGACACCTACACTCGAAAAGACTCGAATGTGGGCGGATCCGAAGTCGTCGAAGTACTCGATTTCAACGGCAACGACTTCATGACGTACGTTCGCTATGACCTGTCGGCTTTGAACATCGATCAGGTCTTGTCCGCCGAACTGACGTTCAACAAAGTGCAAGGCATCCGCAATGACACGATCAATGCAGATCGTTTCGAAGTTTATGGACTACTCGATCTTGCTAGAAACACGCCTCAACAGTGGAACGAATATGGATTGACGGACAACGACTTAGGCGCAGAGTATACAAACACCTTTGGCGACGGGCTGGATCTATCGCGAGTGGCTAATTTGGATGCCGAGAGCGGAGCTGATGTTAGCGAGTCGGTCGACAACTCGGTTGCCCCTCAACGACTGTCAGGCAACGACTTGGTCGTGTTTCTTAATGACCGCGTGGACGATGACGGATTCGTGACCTTTATTGCGCGGGTGGACGCAGGAAATGTGCGTGGTTGGGGGTATGGATCACGAGAAAACGCCGATCCGAACCTACGTCCCACGCTGACGATGCAGTATTCGACGATCCCGCAGCCGCCGCAACAAGTCGAACGGCTCAATCGAGGCGTGGTAGCCGTACGAAGATCGGACACCGAGGCCTACATCGGGTGGCGGTTGTTCGGCGATGACCCCAGTGATATTGGTTTCAATTTGTATCGCTCCACTGACGGTTCCGCTGCGGTGTTGTTGAACGCATCCCCGCTGACTCGTACTACCGACTTCGTCGACACCACCGCCGACTTGACGAAGAGCAACACTTATTCTGTTCGTGCCATCGTCGCTGGAATAGAGCAACCGGCGAGTGAATCGTACGCGTTATCGGCAGACGCAACCGTGGAACAGCGAATCAGTGTCCCGCTTCAAATCCCCGCCCCCGGCCCCGACTATCGTTACGAAGCCAATGATGCCAGCGTCGGAGATGTCGACGGAGACGGGCAGTATGAAATCATCTTAAAATGGGATCCGTCAAACGCCAAAGACAACTCGCAATCCGGCACGACGGGGAACGTCTTACTCGATGCCTATCGCATGGACGGGACGTTGCTGTGGCGAATCGATTTGGGACGAAATATCCGAGCCGGTGCGCACTATACGCAATTCATGGTATACGATTTTGATGGCGACGGAAAATCGGAAGTCATCACCAAGACGGCACCGGGCACGATGGATGGTCTGGGCAACGCCGTGTTGTTGGGCGCGGACAAAGTATCCGACGACTACCGTAATAGCGGCGGATATATTCTAAGCGGCCCCGAATATTTGACGGTCTTTTCAGGGTTGACCGGACAAGCACTTTCGACGATCCCATTTGAACCCGCGAGGGGCTCGGTAACTCAGTGGGGCGACAGCTATGGCAACCGTGTCGACCGCTTTACCGCAGGCGTCGCCTATTTGGATGGGACACGCCCAAGCGTCGTATTCGGCCGCGGCTATTACGACGCCCAAGGTGGCGGTCAGGCACGCAACGAGGTGGCGGCGTATGATTTTCGCGACGGCCAACTTTCCCTGCGATGGCACTTCAAAGCGGGCCAAAACATCAACAACAACGTCAATTCCGAGTATATCGGCGAGGGAGCTCACTCGCTGAGCATTGGCGATGTCGATGGCGATGGACGTGATGAGATCATCTATGGCGCCGCAGCGATCGATGACGATGGCCGCGGCCTGTACTCTACCACCTTAGGTCACGGTGACGCACTGCACATGAGTGACATGGATCCCACTCGGCCTGGGCAAGAAATCTTTATGGTCCATGAAGATCCGTCGTCTCACCAGGGCGTCGGTGGCGAATTCCGTGACGCGGCAACGGGCGAATTGATTTTTGCGATCCCCGGTACCGGTGACATTGGGCGTGGTGTGGCAGCCGATATCGACCCCAACTCACCCGGCTACGAAATGTGGGCCAGCGTCGAAAACCCAAAAGTCTATAGCGCTGCGGGCAGCCCACTGTATGACATGCCCGCTAATATGTTCATCAACTTTGTCGTTTGGTGGGATGCCGACCTGACTCGTGAATTGCTCGACGGCACGACGATTTCGGAATGGAACAATCCCGGTCGCTCAAACTTTGATTTGGATCCCGGCACCAGCCGCAGCCAAATTTTTGCCCCGGGTGCCTCTTCCAATAATGGATCAAAAAGTACGCCCGCGTTGTCAGCGGATATTTTGGGAGATTGGCGTGAAGAAGTGATTTGGCGACGCAGCGACAACACCGCTCTCGATATCTACACCACCATCATTCCCGCTGAGAACCGGCTTTATACGTTGATGCATGACACGCAGTATCGCGTGGCAATCGCTTGGCAAAACACCGGCTATAACCAACCTCCGCACCCTAGTTTCTTTCTTGGTGCCGACATGCAAGACGCCCCCATTCCCGCAATCTATTATGCCGGGAATGTAAACCAAGCTCCTGTGCTCGATCCGATTGGTGACAAGTCGGTTCATGTCGGTACCGAGCTAAGCTTTCGGGTGACTGCTACGGATCTGGATGTTCCGGCGAATGAACTGACCTACAGTCTCGATGCCGGATCACCGTCTGGTGCGAGCATCAATCCATCGACAGGATTGTTCACGTGGATTCCAGATCAGCAATATGGCAACCAATCCATTAATGTGACGGTCTTGGTTACCGACAATGGAACTCCTTCAAAAAACGATTCGGCTACGATTCAAATTGACGTCGTGGATCCGTTTCCTTGGCACCACAGGGATGCTCCGTTTGACGTCAACAATGACGGCAAAATATCGGCACTCGATGCGTTGGTGATTGTAAACGCATTGCAGCAGAGTCCCTCATCAGCACCTTTGCCTCGATTCCGCGACACGGGTTCGCCGTACTTGGATGTCAATCGAGACGGCTACGGTACCGCACTGGACGCGTTAGAGGTGATCAATCAGATGGGACGTCATCGTCAAATCCCTTCACCGCTGGGTTCGACCGAGCAACCGCTGCAATATGGATCGATCGATGAGGATGACGATTCTGACCCGATCGATGTACTAATGGGGCAGGCGCATGATTGGATCGACACGAAGTTCACCCGATTCATCCATGACTAACCGAGCCGCCGCGACGTCTGGATCGTGAGAGAACAGCATCAATCGCCGGTGTTCGACGATGTCGCGAACGAGGCTCGGCTTCAAGCGGCGCACGATCAGTGGGAACTGGTCATACGCCAATGTCCAAAACGTTTGCAAATGAGCCACGGTAGGACACAAGTCGGCAGCGTAGATCGCCGTTTCCCCCTGCGACTTTAACTTCACCATTTGGTGGCCACGGGTGTGTCCTCCGGTTAGTGAGACCGTGACCCCGGGTTCCGCTTCCGATTGGCAATTCACCCATTGCAATAATCCTGTTTCCGCCAACGGAAGGAAATCGTCTTTGAAATAGGATCCCTCCAATTCAGGAACGTCACCGACGCCGTCGTCCCACTCGACCCGCTGGACGTAGTGTCGAGCTCGGCTGAACGTGGGCCGCAAGCGATGATTTTTGTCGCGATAGGTGCATCCGCCAGCATGATCAAAGTGCAAGTGAGTCAGAATCACCCAATCGATATCCTCCGGGACAATATCGTGGTCCCGCAGATTGCGAACTAACGGTGCCCCTGGCTGCATCGCGTAGCGACGACGTATTTTCTCGGGTGCTTTGCTGCCGTATCCGGTGTCGATCAAGCCGAGCGAGGTGGGCGTCCGCACAACCAGACAATTTGTTTCCACTTGGATTCGATGTTCCTCGTCGGGCACCGCGACTCGCTGCCAGAGCATCCGCGGGACAACGCCGAACATGTTGCCACCATCGATCCGCAAACGGCCACCGCTGAGCGGCAGCAATTGCATCTCGCCAAGTGGGATCCATGATGTCATGGCGAGACCTCGGTATCGACCAACATCGCCACCGCGTTGCCTCCGCCTAAACAGAGTGCCGCCACTCCTAACCGTCCCCCGCGAGCCCGCAGTGCATGCAGCAGCGTCACCAACACACGTGCGCCGCTAGCTCCGATCGGATGTCCAAGCGCGATCGCACCGCCGTTAACATTGACTCGGTCCACTGGGATCGCAAGCTGATTAAGACAAGCGAGCATTTGTACGGCAAACGCTTCATTGATCTCGAACAGATCAATGTCGCTAAGCGAATGGCCTGATTTACGGACGACATTCAAGACCGCTTCCACCGGAGTGACAAACAACTGCGACGGTTCACTGCCGGCGGTTGCGGATGCCACGATACGGCAGAGCGGCCGTTGTCCCGATCGCTCGCTGGCGGATCGATTTCCGACGACCACCGCGGCGGCACCGTCGCTGATCATCGACGCATTCCCCGCGGTCACCGTTCCCGGTTCGCCAAATGCGGGCTTCAGTGCGGCCAGACGCTCAAGTGTGGTATCGCTGCGAGGGCCTGAGTCACGCAATACCGCCGATTCGCCCGCAGCCGCGGGGACGATCACTGGTACTATTTCGTCGTCAAAAGCACCCGAATCGATTGCCTGGATGGCACGTTGATGACTTTGCAATGCGTACAGGTCCTGTTCGGTACGCGAGATGCCGTTGGTTTCCGCCAACTGGTCCGCAATTTGTCCCATCGCGCTGCCGCTAAACGCACAGGTCAATCCGTCGTGCGTCAGCGAATCGAGCAGCAAGCGATCGCCCACCCTTGCTGCGTCACGCGGCAGGACCCATCCCGCCCGACTCATACTTTCCATCCCACCGGCGACCACCACATCGGCATCGCCGCAATGCGTGGCCTGAGCCGCCAAGATGATTGCTTTCAGCCCCGAACCACACACCTTGTTGATGGTCAGGGCGGCGACGGAATCGGGCAATCCAGCGGCGATCGCCGCCTGACGCGCGGGTGCCTGGCCGGCTCCGGCCGTCAAAACGTGACCAAGAATGACTTCGTTCACTGCCGCGACAGACAAACGGGCTCGCTGGACCGCTTCCCGCACCACGATTGCCCCCAACGCGGTCGCCGTCAACGACGACAATTCGCCTTGGAAACGTCCCATCGGAGTTCGGCAGGCCGACAAAACATAGGCGTCCCTCATCAGCTGACCTCAACCGTAAATAAATTGCGGGGCAGTGTTTACCATTCCGTTTTCGTTTTTTGATTCTGTTTCCGTTTTAGGAAAGGCCTCTTTAGAAAGGCCCGTGCGATTTTCCAGAAACGATCCTCCCAAACCGTCTTTCGGGTCGCGATTCGCACACCTATTTCGCATTGTACGCCGGCCACTGCTGAGCGTGGAAAAGAATTTTCCCAGCGGTTTTAAATGTCCTGACCTTCCCGCACTCGTTTAAAATAGAGGTACTCGAATGCGGGAGTTCAAACATGATCGCTATTCGTAATCTAGACGAAACGTCAAAACCCTGGGTCGATGGGTTCACGATTGGCCAGGTTCTCAATGAGACTGCGCGGCGGCATCCAGATCATGATGCGTTTGTCTTCTGTGATCCACCGAACCGAATGACTTGGTCCGAGTTGGATGATGCGGTCACCGAGGTTGCTTGCGGGCTTTTGGCATTGGGTTTTCGACCTGGCGACCATTTCGGTGTCTGGGCCACCAATGTTCCGCAGTGGGTGTTGCTGCAGTTTGCCACCGCGCGGATCGGTGTGGTGTTGGTGAACATCAATCCGTCGTACCGGGCTAATGAGTTGAAGTACGCGCTGCAACAATCCGAGGTGCGAGGATTGGCGTTAATTGATCACCACAAGTCCACTCATTTCTGGGAAATCTTGAACGAGGCCTGTCCCGAGCTTGCCACAGCAGCGCCGGGCGAGCTGAACAGCAAGGCCTTTCCTAAATTGAAATGGATCATTGGGCTGCGAGGCGATCCGCCGTCATATGCATTGAAGTGGGACGAACTCTTGAGTCGCGCGGAGTCGGTTCCGGCAACCACGGTAGCGCAAATTGCGGACAAGCTTCACTGCAACGACGCGATTAATATTCAGTACACGTCGGGCACCACCGGGCATCCCAAGGGAGCGACGCTGTCGCACCGCAACGTGCTGCTGAATGCATTTTATGCGGGCCAATCTCAGCGGCTTGGGCCGAGCGATCGTCTTGCGCTGCCGGTGCCGCTGTATCATTGTTTCGGTTGCGTGCTCGGCACCATGTGCTGTCTGGTTCACGGATCGGCAATGATTTTTCCCTCGGAATGTTTTAGCGCAGCGGCGACGCTCGACGCGATTGAAAAGGAACGTTGCACCGCACTGTATGGCGTGCCGACGATGTTCATCGCACAATTGGAACACCCCAGTTACGCGGGGCGTGATTTGTCATCGCTGCGGACCGGGATCATGGCAGGCAGTCCTTGTCCGATTGAGTTGATGAAACATGTGACCGCCGACATGGGGGCCGCAGAAATGACGATCGGTTACGGACAAACCGAAGCGTCACCGCTGATCACGCAAACTCGCACTGACGATCCGATCGAATTGCGGGTCGGCACGGTAGGCCGTCCGCTGCCCGGATTCGAAGCAAAAATCGTTGATCCGATCACGAACCAGACGCTTCCTGATGGCCAACAAGGCGAGTTCTGTGGCCGCGGCCACGGCGTGATGCTCGGTTATTACAACATGCCAGAAAAAACAGCAGCCGTCATCGACAGCGAAGGATGGCTGCACACCGGCGACTTGGGGATGCGGCAATCCAATGGTTATTTCCGCATCACCGGCCGACTGCATGACATGATCATTCGAGGCGGCGAAAATATCTATCCTCGTGAAATCGAAGAACGGTTGTATGAACACCCGGCGGTCGAGGACGTTCAAGTCGTGGGGGTGCCCGACCGCCGTTTCGGCGAAGAGGTGCTGGCATGGGTCAAACTCAAAGCGGGACACGATGTGTCCGAAGCGGAGCTGCGAGAATTTTGCCTCGGATCCATGGCACGATTTAAAGTGCCACATTACTGGAAATTTGTGAACCAGTTTCCCACCACAGTGACAGGCAAAATCCAAAAGTTTAAGATCCGCGAAACCGCGATCGAGGAACTTGGGTTACAGGACATTGCCAAAATTCAAACCGCGTAGGTCCGATCAAAGTTTGCTGTCGCCCCTAAACCGTTGGCTCACGCCAACGGCAGTTTATCTGTCGGACTCCGGCCTGTGCGCTTGCTACTAAATCAGCAGTCACCGTCGTCGGTGGAGAGGTAACTGCGGTATAGGCCGGAAGAAAAACTCACTCCTCATATCCGACGTCAATACCAATGTCATAGCGACCCAGGCTTACGCTCAGGGAGACATGCTGTCGACTGATCGTAGCGGTTCTAGCTTGGAATGCTGGCCGACAATCGAGACTAGGACTTTGAAAACACGAGCACAGCATAGGGGCCGAAAGACAGTTTCGCGGTCGCGGGCAAACCGTCACGGTGCACCTCGTCGGCAACCACGTCATCGGCATCTTTGTCGGCAAATGCTTCGCTGTACCCTTTCCAGTCGGAATTGAAACGCAATTTCCAATGCCCGGCAGCGGGGAACCCAATCTCATAACCATCCCACGAGCGATTTGCAAAGTTCGCAAGCACGACGACGTCCCCCTCAGGATCCTCGTCGCCCGATCGAACGAACGCGATCACTTTGTCACCATCGTTGACGTGGTGCACGTGAATATGCTGGCCGATGAGACCGCGTGTCTTGCCTTCGCGGTTGAGTCGCAAACGAATCAGATCGCGAAACAGTTGCTTGATCCCTTTGAATTGATCGGCGCGATCCCAGTCGATCGGATCGGTATCGTCGAACCAATCGTCCTCGAGCAATTCTTGACCTTGAAATAGCATCGGAATTCCCGGCGCGGTCAGAGCCAATGCGGCCGCCAACACCGCCCGTTTCTGAGCGTGTGCACTCTCTGGATTTTCCGGATCAATCTCCGAAGGCACTCGTGATTTACCGTTTGCAACTTCGTCATGAGATTCGCTGTAGATCACTCGCTGCATCGCATCGTCGTTATAGCGATGGCACAACGCCTCGCGTACTGCCCACATGTCTCGATGAGCGTCATCGATCTGCTGAACGGCCTCGCGAATGGGGTGCACAAAGGCCGCATCCCACTGAGTCGAAAAACCAGCACCGCCATGATCGTGCGGCTTGGTCAACCAGTTGTTCTTTTGCAAATCCTCGGCAATCAGCAAGCAGTTGGGAAACTGTTGGGCCAAGTCACGATTGATCCACTGCATCAATCCCCAACCGTCGCTGATGTCGTCATCGCCAATCCCGCTGATCGTGCGAATGTAGGCGGTCATGTCATAACGCAGCCCATCGACATGGAAATCTTCGAGCCACATTTTTGCGTTGTCATAGATAAATTGCCGCACCTCGCCACGACCGTAGTCGGGCCGGGTCTCGCCCCAGGGCGTCGAGGAACGATGGTCGTTGTAGAAATAGATACCGCCCTTGTCGTTTTCGCTCCAGCCATCGAATCGCCACAAATCCAAATCGCTCGGACCAAAGTGGTTGTAAACGACATCCATCACCACGGCGAACCCATGAGCGTGAGCTTGCTTGACAAAGTCTTTGAGCGCCACCGGGCCACCATAAGCACTTTCAACTGCAAAAATGTGCGCCGGATTGTAGCCCCAAGAAAGGTCGCCGGCGAATTCAGCCACAGGCATAATCTGCAGCACGTTGACGCCCAGTTGTTTTAAGTGCGGCAGTCGTTTTAACGTATCTGCAAACGACCCCGGTTGATCGTCGTTGCTGCGATGAAATGTGCCAATATGCATTTCGTAGATGACGATTTCATTGTGATTCGGCATCTGAAAATCGTCACCTTCCCAATCGTATGCGGTGTCGTGAACGATTCCTTTGCCGACCGAGTTGGTGACTTCGCGTGCGTAGGGATCGATGCGATCGAATGTCTGGTCGCCGTTGGTGATTTGAAACTTGTACCCTTGACCGATCGCCGCAGCATCGACGTTGCCGTACCAATAACCGTCGCCTTCATTAGCCATCGGGTGACGGTCGCCCGACCAGTCGTTGAAATCACCGATCACGCTGACGCGATCCGCATGCGGTGCCCAGACTCGAAACGCGACTCCGTTTTCATGAGGTATCGCTCCCATGCCTGCCAATTTTGTCGGTTCGATTTGGGTAGCGGAATTTGATTCGGGGGAGGAAGAGGTGGGCGATATGGCGATTGACATTATGTTCCTTTGAAGTTTGGAAATACACGCCCACCGACGCGGGAGTGGCGAAGGCCTATCAGCAAAGAGTGTGCCGAATCATGTGAATCGGGTTCCGATATCCCAGCCGCTTACGAGAGAGTGGGGATGAAGCGGCGTCATCATGACTTGCCCCCCCTCATGTCAAAGGGCAGGCAATGATGCTCGACGAATCCGTTTGTTACCGGTAAATTAGGCGGAGCTCGCCAACCGTCACCTCGACTCTCCAGCGTTGTTGCCTATGTCCCACGATTCGACTTCCTCCGCATCGATCCCTCTGGCGGATTCTCGATGCGACATCGAGAAGGTGCTACTGATCCCTGGTTTCTGTGAGCCCGCTGCCTTTTTATGGCCACTGAAATTGTCACTGCAACAGAATTGCGACGACGTTCAACTGTGGAATGATCGAATGATCTTTCGCAATTTAGAGAAGAGTGTTGCTCGACTGACGAGCGAATTGCAAGCGCAGCGATCGAGTGGTTCGATTGCACTGGTCACTCACAGCTTCGGCGACTGGGTGGCCCGTCGGGCGATCGCCGCAAGTCGATCGCATCATGTATCGGCACTCGTTTCGATCGCTCCAGTCATGCAGGCGGGCATTGTTCCCGATTTGTTGCACCTCGCCACCGGCAACTTGATTCCCGAGATCGCTGTGATGGGCGATCCCGTGCGGGCGAATTGTGACGCGAGTGTTGACGCGAGCGTGCGGCGACTGGTGATTTGGGCCAGCATGGATCTGTATGTCCGGCCGGTCGAAATCGACGAGCATCCAAACGCATCGATACACCACTTGATCGGTTCCCATTTGACGGTCGCGATGCAGCCCAATTCGCTGCAGCTGATTTCACAATTCTTATTTTCCAGCTCGGTCATTCACTAGCACGCCCCGGATGGCGGCGAGAGAGCAAGTTTGCGTGCGTCATCCGATGGCGGACCGCGGTGCTGGCGGCACCGACAAGCTGGATCGAAGGAATTCGTTCAAGAAGCCGATTCACGTGCTAGTCGACGTTCACGTCCACTCCGCCGTTTCCAACATTCACGTCCACATCGTCGATCGCTTCGCGAAGATTTTCACGGCGTTCTTGTCGACGCTCGATGCGGTTATCGGCGGCGGAATCACCAAGCGGTGCGTCTGCGGCATCGATATCAATATCAACGCCGCCGTCGTCATCGACAGCAGGAGGGGTGGTTGCCGGACTGACCGCGCCCGACGTGCCTCCTTGCTCGACATCACAGCCAGCCAGACCGACCGAGGCGACGAGAAACATCGCGAGCAACAACAGATTTTTCATTTTCTTACCTTCACCTAAATGACTTAAAACAAATGGACAGAGAATATGACGGAGCAGTGTCGGGGTGGCGTGATGCGGTGCTATGATCGTGAGCGTCAAAAAAATCGCCACGAGAGCAACATGCCGCTCGTGACGAAATGACATTGCGAACCGGCCATCGCCGGTTTCAATCGACCTTATTGGTTGTCGGTTTCGAGGTCTTCGCGATTTTCGCGAGTCGCACGGTTTCCGCGGTTCTCGCGATTCAGGCGATTCTGGCGATTCTGGCGGTTTTCGCGTAACATACGATCCTTGGCGTCTTCGTTACGATTGACGTTGTATCGCTTGTCGAGATCGCGAGCCCAGGTTCGATCCGCCATGTTGGGCCAATTGTCTTCATCAAAGCCTTGCTGACCTTTGAGCTGTTCTTGGGTCACGTTCAAGACCAAGACGTAGTCGTCCGAATCGATGTCGTCGCCTTCGTCAAGCTCATCGGGATCGACTTGCACCCGAAACGCTTCGAAAGGAACCGCGAACAATTTGTTGCCCATGCCGAGAAACCCACCATAGGTGACGGCGGCATAACGAACCTTGCCAGTCGTTGCATCGAGCACAATATCTTTGATCTCGCCAACGCTTTCGCCTTGCGAATTCTGGATGTTGTAACCGATCAATTGACTGACTCGGATCGTGGTCCCTTGCGTCTTTTCATCCAACTGACCCACGTTTGCTCGATCGCGGTTGCGAGCGACGTTACGGTCTTGATCGCGAGCTTCCTGTGCCGATGCCACGTCAAACGATAACGTGGCCAATGCGATCGTCAAAATCGCATATCGCAGTGTTGCTTTCATCCGGATTTCTCCAACAAAGAAAAGGGGGAAGGGGGAACGTGTATGGGAAACGCTTCTATTGAGAAACGCTCACTCCGCAATGCAAGCTGATTGATTCACGTGTTGCGGAGCTGCACAATTAGCCATGTGTCGACAAACGACTAGCCAAGTGTCGACAAACGACTTTCGCTGACACTCCGATTGCATTTTCAGAATGCATTTCGCGGACCAATTCAGGGGACGACGTACGGAATCCCGAAGCCGCAGAAAGGAGGCTCGAAAACGACCACTTCTGCGTTATCCCAACATCAGTGTCTAGGCAGCTGAATCAACATCGATCAGCTGCATGGCTGGCAATCGCTCACGCTGGCACGCGGTCACCCTGGCCAAGCGACCTAGCACGCTGGCCAAGTCATTGGCCGGATGGAGTTGATCCCCCCGGCGCAGGAATTGCGACATCGAGAGTGGCAACAGCTTCCGCACCTTCCTCGCGATGCAAAAGGGTCATCACAATGCGCCGATTCCAACTATTACTTCTTGTCCTATGTGGTGTACTGTGGTCATCACCAGCTGAATCTGCGGACCCTGTGCCGGACGAGACGATGGTTCATCAAGTCAAACGGGCGATCGTCGAACAGACCAACGCGTTTCGCAAAGAGCACAAACTCGACGCGGTGACCGGCGACGAGAACCTGATGAAGTGTGCATCGGACTTTGCAAACTTCATGGCGAAAACGAGCAAGTATGGACACAATGCGGATGGACAAACGCCGGCCCAGCGCGCCAAAGCGGCCGGCTACGAATATTGTGTTGTCCGCGAGAACATCGCCTATCGCACCAACACCGGCGACGTTACCGCCGAAAGTTTGATTGACATCTTCGTGCAAGGGTGGATCGATTCGCCGCCTCATCGCGAGAACATGCTGGCGGAATACGTCACCGACACGGGGGTTGCCGTCGCGACCACGGACGACGTCACCTATTACGCCGTTCAATTATTTGGTCGTCCTAAATCGCAAGCGATAAAAATTCAAATCCGCAATGAATCCAGCGAACTGCAAACGTTGATCAGCGAGGCGAACGACAGCCAGGACGAGATCGAGATGCCACCGCGAACCATCATCAAAATGACGCGTTGTTTCCCCACGACGCTGTGGCTGAAGGACAGCGAATCTGAAATGCGATTGACCGAATCGAGCGACTTAGTGCTGACCGAGGACGGAATTCAACGCAAATAGTCCATTCGACCCGCGATTATGCCCTCGACTCTGATCGCGGCGCAAGCCGTTCGGTTGCAGCGAGTAAAACGTTCGATTTTGACCGAACGGCTTGCACCGCACCGCTACAAACGCCACCCGATCTGGCTAAAGTCGATGGCATCCACAGACTGCCCCGCTGGCGCGAGCGATAGCAAAAGTCGGCAGATCGCCGGACGACTGCCACTTGATCCCTTGCCGTTCTCGCCTGCGAAACCTGCTCTGTTTGGGGGAACGAACAGCCACGTTCGGAGGATTTTTGCAGTGCGACTCTCGCTAGGAGTGCGAATATGCCAATTCCCGGCACGCCAGTTGCGTTCGTTTTGAACTCAGCCTGATCGACAATCAACCTTACTAGCATGTAGAATCTTGGAATCACCAATGGATGACCCCGTCGCAACTCTGAATCCTGA
>NZ_BAABGA010000031.1:42264-141204 GCF_039541335.1 Novipirellula rosea
GAAAAAGCTCTGTCCACGATTGCGGATGTAGAGACCGCCGCCACCGCCAAGGAAGGTCTCGAGAAATTACGTGCCGGCGCGTTCGACACGGTCTTGCTTGACATTCAATTGCCGGACCAAAACGGATTGGCCGTCTACTGCGAGATTCGCGAATTTGATCGCCGCATCCCCGTGGTCTTTATGACGGTTGAGGCCGCCAGCAGCACGGCGATTGAAGCAATGCAACTAGGCGCGTTCGATTACATCGGCAAACCGCTCTCGGTCGACCCGCTCCGCGATCTGATCGAAAAAGCGATCGAACAGCGTCAAATCAGCAGCGTTCCGGTGGCGATCAGTGCCGACGACAAGTCGCCTGGTGAATCGGGCGAGCTATTCATTGGCCGATCGCCAGCCATGCTGGGTGTTTTTAAGGCAATCGGAAAAGTTAGCAAGCAAGACGTGCCGATTTTAATCCGTGGTGAGAGTGGAACGGGCAAAGAGCTGGTCGCTCGCGCGTTGTACCAATATAGTCACCGAAGTGATGAAATCTTTTTGGCGGTCAACTGTGCGGCCCTTCCAGACAACTTGCTCGAGAGCGAATTGTTTGGACATGAAAAGGGTGCGTTCACGGGCGCCGAGTCGCGACGGATCGGTAAGTTTGAACAGTGTAACGGTGGCACGTTATTCCTGGACGAAATCGGCGACATGGCTCCTTCGGTTCAAGCCAAGGTGTTGCGAGTGCTGCAGGAACAGCGGTTCGAGCGGGTTGGTGGCAACAAGGAATTGACGACCGACGTACGCATCATCGCCGCGACGAACCGGCCGCTCGAACAGATGGTCGCGGACGGCGATTATCGCGAAGACCTGCTGTATCGCTTGAACGGGGTCACGATCGAATTGCCGCCGCTTCGCGAACGACTCAGCGATGTACCAGCGCTAGTGCAATTCTTTATGGCGCAAGCGAA
This sequence comes from Novipirellula rosea, assembly GCF_039541335.1. Lineage (NCBI taxonomy): Bacteria > Pseudomonadati > Planctomycetota > Planctomycetia > Pirellulales > Pirellulaceae > Novipirellula > Novipirellula rosea. The sequence goes on from NZ_BAABGA010000031.1 coordinate 43,209, forward strand.
GAAGGAATTCAACAAACCCGACTTGGAAGGCTTGTCCCCCGAGGCGGCCGAGTTATTCGAAGGCTATCATTGGCCCGGCAACGTACGACAATTACGAGCGGTGATTCGCCGCTGCGTGCTCGACACAGTGATGCCGGTCATCACCCCCGACGGGCTGCCCAAAGAGATCACGCGGATCAAAGCCGCGGACAACGCTCTAGGTGGTGTCCCGGTGTCCAATGAGACGCTCGACGGCGCAGGGCTGCCACAGTTGGTCAAACGCCTGCTCGCGGAAAAATCGACCGATGTCTATGCCGAAGCGACTCAGTACATGGAAAAGTACGTGATCACCGAAGTGCTCAAATCGACCGGTGGCAACCAAAGCCAAGCGGCCGAGATCCTGGGAATCACGCGTGGCAAACTGCGAGACCGAATCACGACGTTCGACATCTCGTTGACCAGCAACGTGCAAATCGGCTAGCCCGTAGTAGTGCAGGCTGCGAGCCTGCACTAAAAACAAATCAGCACGAAAACAAATCAGCACAGGCCGGAGACAGCCTGTGCTGTTTTTTTAGCTGTGCTATTTATCGAATTGTTCGAGCGATGTCGGCGGCACCGTTCGCAACATCGCCGCCGCTTCGTCAACGCGAATCGCGTCTCCGGTGACGATGATCAACACGGAGCCATCGCGGACTTTTGCCTCGTATTGGGCGGCAACATCGTGCTCGACGCCCCAGCGATTGATCGCACTTAACAAGCTGCCGCCCACCGCGCCGGCGGCCATGCCAAAGATCGGTCCGGCGACCAACATCGGTCCCATCATGGTCATCGTGCCCAGTGCGGCCCCCAAGGTTCCGCCCGCCAGCGTGGACGCCGCCGTCGTCTTTTCCGACGACAACGCGTTCTCATCCGCTTCGGTCACCTGCCGCAGCTCGGCAAGATTTTTATCCTCGGCATGCGTCACGATCGAGACTTCGTCCATCGTGAAATCGCCCGTTTCGAGCACTTCGATTGCGGTCCGAAATTTTTCCGTGTTGCGAAACTCGGCGATCAAACACTTCTCACTCATCGACGGTCATCCTTTATCTCGGGCGGATTGGGCTGCAGCGACTCATTGGACTCGCCCGGAAAGTCGACTTGCGAGTGCCGCGTTGGGGTAATATCAGCAGGGTGTTCGACATAAATCTTTTCGCCACATCGTGGACACGCGACGGCGCGATCATCGACGTGTTTTCCACAATGAGGACACGGCACTTGATTCAGCGGTGCGTGATCGGTGTTAGCATCCATCATTGTCTCTCGTTTCTTTGTGATGACGGCCGTTTTATGGCGGCCTTTGTATGACGGCCTTGTGATGACAGCTCAGCGGGAACGTAACCAAACTTCCGCCAGCGCGTTGCAAACTCACGCTTTTTAGTAGTCCACACGCTCATCAGCCGCATCGAACCGTGCGTCGTAAGCGATTTGAGCGAGATAGTTTTTCAAAGCGACCACTTCGTTGCTGTCGAGTTTGTCTTGAATCGACTCGACCGATTCACGCATCAGGTCGACCATCCGCTGGACTTTCAAGTAATCCATGCGGCGATAGGTATGTCCGGGGCTACTCCGTTTTGCCAACGTTTCTTCGATCGGTTTTCGATAAGGCTTTAGCGCCTCATGATCGAGAGGTTTGGGCCAATAGAGCTGGCCGGTTTGACGATCGATTTGGTTGCCCGTCAAGCGGTCCGGCGCGGCCTGTTTCGCCAATCGGCGTGCCTTTTCGTCATCAATCTCGCCCCTTGCATCCGTCTGCGACTCATCTCGCAGCTCTTGCAATTCGTAATACTGTTCGACACTCTCCTCTCGATTTTGCAAACGCAATTCGAGAGCTCTTTGCAACTGCACTGCAGACATCGACCGCAGCAACGCGCCTTTACCGAGCCCACGGGCATAGTCGCCACTCGATTCCAAAATATCCCCTTGGGCCGTCGCGGCACCATCATCAAACAACCCGTCGTCGGCGAAAGCTGGTGCGACTAAAAACAGGATTAGCGCGAGGGGAATTAGTCGTAAAACAGACATGATCGGGAACTCGTTAAAAGGGTGAAAAGGCAAACAAATCGACGCGAGCGGCAGCTGCGAGAGCAGCAGAGAGCCTGCTCTCGCAGCGGACTCTGCATTCACAGATACCTTTTATTGACGCAAACCGCGTTCCAGCGAACGATCGCAGGCGTCGTTTCCAACACGGATCGCGGTTCGAGCGAAGTCGAGAGTGACATCGATACGGGCTACATCGATACCGATGCATTGATCGAAGCATCTTTTTCCGGCCGATCGCCCTGCAAGTAGGCTTTGCCGGCTTTGACAAGGTACTTTAAGCCGGTCATTCCCGCGTTATCCCAGTATTCGCCGCGTGTCGGTTCGACTCGCAGCAGTACAAGCGATGGGCTCGATTTGCCCTCGGGAAACCATACTTTCCAGGCCTCGTTCCACAGCTCGTCGATTTTTGCTTGATCATCCACTGCGTGGGCTTTGCCCGACAGCGAAACAAATTTGTTGGATCCTTGCATGGTCACCGCGACGTCATCATCGAGCATCAGATCGGCGATTTTGCCGGAATTTCGATCGGTGACAAACCACAAATCTCCGTCGTCTTCGATCTGTGCTACAGCCATTGGCCGCGAGCCGAGCGCTCCGTTTGCCGCGCGGGTCACCAGCATCGCGTGATCAAAGTCAGAAATTAGGTCAATTAGTTTTTCGTGCTTATCCATGGGGTCTATCTCATTCCTAGTTTGCGAAGCATGATTTCGATTCCGATGCAAATGCGTGCAGCATGATCATTCACGCTGCACGCACTGCATCGTTAACAATGTTGACTAAAATCCCGTATTCGCTATGCCGTTTGCTCGGCGTGCTTGCCTTCGGCAAACTCTTCGATTGCCTTGTCACAGAAAGCGGGCAAGTCATCCGGGTTACGACTGGTGACGAGTCCTTCGTCACACACACATTCTTCGTCAACCCAATTGGCCCCAGCGTTTTTGAGATCTGTCTTTAGACTCGGCCACGACGTCACGCGGCGACCGCGAACCACGTCCGCTTCGATCAACGTCCAAGGGCCGTGGCAGATCGCGGCGACCGGTTTGTGCTGCTTGAAGAAATCACGGACGAAGCTAACCGAGTCCTCGCACATGCGAAGCGCATCGGGGTTGGCAACACCGCCCGGCAGGACCAGTCCGTCAAAGTCTTCGGCCGAAACAGAATCGACGGCCTTGTCCACCTTGAATGTGTCCGCTTTCTCGTCGTGATTCATGCCTTGAATCTTGCCCGTTTTTGGCGAGACCAGCACGACTTCGGCGCCGGCGTCCTTGATGGAATCCCAAGGCTTGGTCAGCTCCACTTGTTCGAAACCATCGGTGGCGAGGAACGCGATCCGCTTGCCGCTGAGTGTCTGTTTGCTCATTTCTATCTCCGTATCGAGTTACGATTATTCGAGTTACGATTTTTCAATCGAAATCCCCCGTCGAGGACAATTGAAAAGAGATGCAGATTGCATGCCGACAAACGGTAGAACCACAAGCCAATAGAGTTGGCGGCCCCTTGCAGATACACTCTAAGTGACCGCGAGACAGGGTCTAATTTGACTGCGAACCAACCAGGCTGACCGATTTCACGCCAACCCAAGTGAGGCGTCGATAGACAGAGACCAAGGGGGGATGATTTGCACCCGGGCCAGCCGCATGGGGACAACGAATTCGGCAACAAAACCTGGATGATTTCGTCTGCACCGATCGGCGTCGACCTCTACATTTTGCAACGGACCCGCTAAACTTTGGCGGGAGAATATTAACCATGAAGCAGAGCGACCGAGCGGACATGGAATCCGTAATTGCGGATTTGCAGCGTGAACTCAAAGCGACCCGTCTCGACCTTCAACGGTCGATCCAGGATATGGAATCGGCCAATGAGGAGTTAAGGGCTTCCAACGAAGAACTGCAGGCGATGAACGAGGAACTGCAGACGGCCAATCGAGAGCTGCATGTCAGTCAAGAACAACTCGCCACGCGAGAGGCCCAACTGCGGACGATTACCGATGCGATCCCCCCCGCCTTTGCGTTTGTCGATCGTGACATGCGGTACCGATTTTCCAATGCCGCGCATGCTAAGCATTGGCAGCAACCGATTGAACAAATCGTGGGCAAGACGGTGACCGAGGTGATCGGCCCTGAAGTTTTCGCGACGATCGAACCCTATCTGCTCGATGCATTCAACGGACTCCAACAAACCTACGAACTGCAACTAAACTTCCCAGGCGTCCGCGGAAAACGGATCAAGGAGGTGACGTATGTCCCGCAGAAAAATCCCGATGGCAGCATCGGGGGTTGCCATGTCGTGCTGACGGACATCACCGAACGAAAACGAACCGAGCAGGAATTACGAGAATCACGTCGAGAGCTTGCGGTGGGTGTCGAAGTGGCCAAGCTAGGGCTGGGCCGTGTCGATTTCCGCAGCAACAGCGTCGCGCTGACCGCGGAAGCCGCCGCAATGTATGGGATCAGCGACAAAGCGATTGTGATCACGCGGGATGATTTCCATAGGACCTATCATCCCGAGGACCGTGATGAAATCATCCAACGGGTTCAAGCTTGCTTGGATTCCGACGGCGACGGCCATTGCGACCTTGAACATCGCATCGTGTTACCCAGTGGTGAAGTGAGATGGATCAACGCGCGAAAACAAGTATCGTTCGATGATTCTGTGCAGCCGCCGATCCCGATGACGGCAATCTTGGCGGCACAGGACATCACCGACCGCAAGCGTGCCGAGTTAAACCTGGCGTTTCTTTCTGAATTGCAATCACGGCTCAATTCGCTCTCGTCGGTCTCGGAGCTAATGCAATTGGCGACGCAGCAAACCGCCGAGTACCTCGGGCTATCGCGTTGTTTGTTGGTCGAATTTGACGAGCAAGCAAAGTATGCCGATATCGTGCATGAATATCTTCGAGATTCGCAACCCTCGCTGCTGGGCAAGCACTTGGTCACGAGTTTTCATTCTCCGGCAGAGCGACAAAGCCTACTTGCCGGAAAACAATTTTATCAGGGCGATACACAGCACCATGACCAAGACCCCAAGATTGCGAGTCATTTTCGGAAGTACCAAATCGGTGCGTTTTGCAATTCGGCCTACGTCACCGAACAGCGTATTCGCTTTGTGGTTTCGGCACTAAAATCCCACCCCTATCGCTGGCGTCGCGACGAATTGGACTTGCTCCAGGATATTGCCAATCGTGTCTGTGTCCGCATCGAGCGTGCCCGAGCCGAAACCGAGTTAGCGGACCGGGAAAATCATCTCCGGCGAGTCATCGATAATACGGTTGCGTTCATCGGAGTTTTGGATCACGAGGGCAACTTGCTCGAAGCCAACCAGACCGCGCTGCGTGCAGGCCAATTGCAACGCGACGACGTGATCGGCAAACCGTTTTGGGAATGTCATTGGTGGAACTACGACAACGACATTGCCGATCAACTACAACAAGAGTTCGCTCGCGCGATCAACGGCGAAACCATTCGCCACGACGTCGTCATTCGTATTGGCAAAGATGATCGAACGACGATCGATTTCATGTTGGCTCCGATCCGGGATGCCGATGGCAAGATCACCTATGTCATCCCGTCGGGCGTGGACATCAAGGACCGCAAGGCCGCCGAGGACCTGGTTCGGCAAAATGCCGAACAATTGGCAGACAAACAAGCCAAACTGATCGCCTTGCTCGCGGACTACGAACGTGCCGAGAGCAAACTACAAGTGTTGTTCGACAACGGTTATTACTACACCGGCATTATTGAACTCGACGGAACCACGACCGACATCAACGAGATTGCCCTGAAACAACTTGGTGCAACTCGTGAAGAAACGATTGATCGATTGTTCTGGGACTGCCCTTGGTGGGGAAACAATGAAGAGGTGAAACGGAAACTCCGCGACGGCTTGACTTTAGCGACGGCAGGCGAAGTCTATCGCGAGGACTTGCCGTTTTGGTTACCCGATGGGACCGAACGAATCACCGACTTCATTTTCACCCCCGCACGCGACCAGAACGGCGAGGTGGTGTTTCTTGTCGCCAATGGCAGCGATGTGACCGAAGTAAGACGCGGACAAGAAGAGCTGCGGAAACGCGAACAACATTTGAAATTGTCGCTCCAAGCGGGGCGTTTGGGAACGTGGGAATGGAATCCAATCACAGGGAAAATTCAATGGTCCGAAGAACTGCAATCGATTTTCGGGATGAGCGAACCTCGCACTGACATCACCTTTGACGACATCCTGCAGATCGTTCACCCGGATGATCGCGAGGAAGCGGCCCATCACTTGCGTTCGACCGTGCGGGGCAACGAATCGACTTACCGGTTTGATTGCCGGATCGTCCGCGAGGACAACGGAAAAACCAGTTGGGTGGAAAATCTAGGCCTCATCTCGCGTAACAAAGCGGGCATCGCCAAATTGGTGACCAGTATCACGCGCGACGTCACCGAGCGGAAACAAACTGAACTGGCACTTGCCGAGGGCAAAGAACGGTTGACGATGGCACTGCGTGCCGGAGGAATGGCGGTCTGGGAATGGAGCGAAGAAGGGGTGTTTTGGGAAGATTCGATGTACGACCTGCTCGGACTTTCACCTAACTGCCGACGCAACGCCAGCACGTTGATGCAAATCGTTCATCGAGAAGATCTGCCACGGATGATCCACGCGTGGCGTCAAACGGTCAACGGCAACGCCAGTCTCGATGAAGAATTCCGCATCCTGCGTCCCGATGGGTCCGTACGCTGGATCGCCGGGGTGGGCGAACAAGTGCTCACCGACAAAGGCGAACCGAAACGGATCCTCGGTTTGATCTGGGACATCACCGAGCAGCGTGAATTACAGGACTCGCTACAAGAAGCTCGGGCTCAAGCGGAAGCCGCCAGCGATTCGAAAAGTGAATTCTTGGCGAACATGAGCCACGAAATCCGCACCCCGATGACGGCGATTCTAGGCTACACTGATCTGATTGCAGAACAAATCAAACACCCCGAGGCGCTCGAACACGTTCGTACGATCCGTCGTAACGGAGATTTTTTGCTGGACATCATCAATGACATCTTGGATTTGTCAAAAATTGAAGCTGGCAAGCTGGATATTGCTCCAGAACGCTTTGCGCCGAATCGGTTGATCGAAGACGTCCGCTCGATCATGGAAGTGCGAGCCACCGAGGGAGGCTTGAATCTTGACGTCGACTATGTCGGAAAAATCCCCTCCGAAGTCGTTTCGGATCCGAAGCGGCTCAAGCAAATCCTGATCAATCTGGTGGGTAACGCGATCAAGTTCACTCCCAGCGGCGAAGTGCGTTTGCGAATCGGCTACCAACCCGACGATCGGCGATTGAGAATCGATATCATCGACACCGGAATCGGCATGAAACCCGAGCAGAAGGCACGATTGTTCAAACCATTCACGCAGGGCGATTCGAGCGTCACGCGGCACTTTGGCGGAACGGGACTCGGATTGGCGATTAGCCAACGACTGGCGAAAATGCTCGGCGGAACGATCACGGTGAACAGCACCGAAGGTCAAGGCAGCACCTTTTCGTTGACGATCGCGACGGGGGATATTCAAGGCGTTGACATGATCAAGCCAATGGCGATGATCCAGCCCAACCAGGACGAGGCACCTATCGCTTCGATCACGCTTGACTGCTCGGTGTTGGTGGTAGACGATCGCCGTGACATTCGCTTTCTGACGAAATCATTGTTAACCAAAGCGGGAGCGACCGTTGACGAAGCCGAAGACGGCGAGGTTGCGATCAAGAAAGTCAAAGCGTTGATTGGCAAGGGCGAATCCTACGACTTGATTCTGCTGGACATGCAAATGCCAAAACTCGATGGCTACCAAACCGCCGAGCAACTTCGCAGGATGGGTTTTTCAGCGCCTATTATCGCATTGACCGCCGACGCGATGCAGGGAGACATGAGTCGTTGTATCGAGCAGGGGTGCAACGACTATCTCAGCAAACCGATACATAAAGCAACGATGTTACAGATGGTGAGCCGCTATGTTGGTTCAATGTCGAAATAAATTATGCCGCACCTTATTCGAGCAGGCACTGCAGCTCGAAGTATTTTGCATGGAAACCCAGTGAAGGAACCTGATTCGATTCGCCGCCCGCAACGGATGGCGGAACCGTTTGCCGTGGCCGCAGTCGTCACCTTGTTGGTGATCACCGGGTTCGTCACTTTTCATAACACGCGGCGGTTGCGTGCGCACACCGATTTGGTCGGTCATTCCCACAAACTTTTGGGGCTGCTCGAACGCATCGAATCGACGATAAAGTCGGCCGAAACCAGCCAACGCGGTTTTCTGATCACTGGCCAAGAGCCGTATCTTGAACCGTATTACAAGGCGATTACCGCAATCGATGGTTTGATCCACGAATTGGCGACGACCACCGAATCGGATCCCGTCCGGCATGCAAAAATCGCTCCCTTGCAGGACTTGATCGACCAGAAACTCGACGAACTTTCGACGACGTTAGAGTTGCGGCGGCAGGCCGGATTTGAGTCGGCACAGACCTTGGTCGCCACCAATATTGGCAAACGAACAATGGATAGCATCCACGATCAAATTGCCGAATTTCGGCGTAGCGAGGAAAGTTCGATTGCGCTCCGAGAACAGACGGCGGCAACCACGTATTGGACGGCTCTGGCCACGGGACTGATCTCGACCGTCGCCGGGTTGATCCTTGTCGTTGGCGTGCTGTATTTGGTTCAGCACAATCGACATCGGGCCGAAAAATATGCCATCGCACTGAAGGTCGAGCGCAACCGGTTGCAGGAAACACTCGATCGCGCAGGGCGGTTGGAGTCTGAAAATGTCAAGATGAACCAGTACTTGCGTACGTTCCTGGAACAGATCGAAGACTATGCGATTTTTGCCATGGACGCCGAGTGTCGAGCCACCACGTGGAACCGCGGCGTGTTGAAAGTGCTCGGGTTTAACGAGGCAGATTTTGTTGGCAAAGACGTTCGCGAATTGATCTTTACCCCCGAAGCGATTGCGATGGGGATTCCCGACTCCGAGTTTGCTACGGCGGCGATGCTCGGCAGTGCTAGCGATGACCGCTGGATGATGCGGGCCGATGGCGAACGCTTTTGGGCCTCGGGAATCAGCAGCGTTGTCAAAGACACCGATGGCAAGATTGTCGGTTACAGCAAGGTGATGCGGGATTTGACCGAGCGGAAACACGACCAAGATCAACTTGCCGAACTTGCTGCGAAACTATCGGAAGCCGATCGTCGCAAAAATGAGTTTCTTGCCACGCTGGCTCACGAGCTTCGCAACCCGCTCGCTCCGATCAAAAATGCAATCCAGTTGATGGAAATGTCCGAATTGCCACCGGATACCGAAGAACTGCGTCAAACCATGGCACGCCAAGTCGAGCAACTGATTCGTTTGATCGATGATCTGCTCGACGTATCGCGGATTGGACGTGGCAAAATCCAGCTCAACAAAGAAGTGGTCAACCTGAGCGAGGTGATCAAAGCCGCGGTCGAAGCCTCGAGCACTTTCATCAACGAGAAAGATCAACATCTACGACTTGATTCATGTGAACAGGACGTGTTCGTCCGAGCCGATCCGGCCCGAATGACGCAAGTTGTGTGCAATCTGCTGAACAACTCATCGCGATACAGCGACAGCGATTGCACCATCGATCTATCGTTGTCGGTCCAAGCAAACGATGGCGATCGCGGTTCGGCCGTGATCGTTGTGCGGGACAATGGTATTGGCATCGCGACCGACCGGATTGAAGAGATTTTTCAAATGTTCGCGCAAGTCGATGACTCGCTGCGGCGCGGAAATGCCGGCTTGGGAATCGGACTGACGCTCGTGAAAACGTTGGTCGAAATCCATGGCGGCAGCGTGACCGCGCATAGCGAAGGGATCGGTATGGGCAGCACGTTTACGGTTCGCATCCCGCTTGCGGATCCCACCGACGAGACAACAATGAAACATGTCGCGACCGAGCCGATCGGAGTCACAAAACCCTTCAAGGTGCTGGTCGTCGAAGACATGAAAGCACTGCGGACCATCATGGCTCGCTTGCTGACCAAGCTCGGACACGAAGTCGAGGTGGCCGAAGATGGACTAAGTGCTCTAGAGAAACTGAGCGAGTCGATTCCGGACGTGATTTTCTCTGACATTTCGATGCCGGGGATGACCGGTTACGATCTCGCTCGCAAGTTGCGTGAACGGGATGCGACCGCGAAAATTTACTTGGTTGCAATGACCGGGTATGGCCAGTCCGCAGACCGCGAACAGGCCCACAACTCGGGTTTCGACGAGCACATGATCAAACCGGTCGACATCACCAAGCTGCAGTCGCTATTTCAACGACTGGCGGAACGGCAGCAGGCACAAAGTTGACGTGCCGAGGCAGGTTGGTCGTCGTTAGGTTCACGCAGTGGCCCCGACAACCATGTTGCGATCGGGACCGTAGCTCAATGCCACCGCGCGGCTTAGTTGGCCAATCGGCTATTTGGCATAAAAGTTGCTCGGCTCGTTCCTCTTGGCAATAAAAGATAGTAGAAGAAACACGTTTGCAGTTTGCCTCGATTCGGTCTGCCCGCTTGAAGTTATGGAAGAAATCTCATCTCGTTTGTCGCCGCAGCCCGATTCTGTGCCAACAAAAAAGTGCTACGTCGTCGGGATTGGTGCCTCAGCGGGCGGATTGGAAGCTTTGGAGTCATTTTTTCAGGAGATGCCCGCTCACAGCGGGATGGCGTTTGTTGTCATCCAGCATCTTTCGCCCGATTTCAAAAGCCACATGGGCGAATTGATCTCGCGAAAAACGGGAATTCCGGTGCTTGAGGTCGAAGATGGCACTCAGGTCCAGCCCGATTCGATCTATCTGCTGCCTGCAAAAATGGAGATGGAAATCTCGGGCGGACGACTACGGTTGACCAAGCGAAATCCAGAACGCAGTTTTTCGCATCCGATCGACAAATTCTTTTGTTCATTGGCCAAGGACCAACAGCAGCACGCGGTTGCCGTTGTGCTTTCGGGCACCGGCAGCGACGGTTCCCGGGGGATTCGTGACATCCACGAATCGGGCGGCTTGGTGATCAGCCAGGATCAGGCGTCCGCCAAGTTTGATGGGATGCCAATCAGCGCTCAAGAAACAGGCTTGGTCAATCTCGTCTTGCCGCCCAGTGGGATGGCCAAGGCCTTGGTGCGATATGTCCAAGGCGACATCACTCGCGATGATCTCAGCGAAGACCAACTTCCGACGTCATCCTTAGCCGGCATCGATCGCATCTTTCAACTGCTCAATCAAGCATTTGGGATCGATTTCTCGCAATACAAATCATCGACGGTCGGTCGTCGTTTACAACGCCGGTTCGACATGCTGCAGATTCGTCGATTCGAAGACTATGTGGCCTATATCGAGGACCATCCGAACGAATTAAGCGACCTGTATCGTGACCTGCTGGTCGGGGTCACCCAGTTTTTTCGTGACCCCGAAGCGTATGAGACGCTTGCCAAGAAGGTGATTCCCAAGATTTTTGATGCCAATTCAATAACCAAAACGGTCCGTGCCTGGGTCGCAGGCTGCGCCTCGGGTGAGGAGGCATATTCGATCGCGATTTTGTTGGACGAAGAACGCCGCAAACGTAATGCGACGTTCGACATCAAAATTTTTGCTACCGATGCCCACCCCTCTTCGATACAAACCGCAGCACGCGGTATTTTCTCGGCGGATGCACTCGCGGACATGTCCGAAGAGCGCCGCGTTCAGTATTTCCGCCGCGATCATGACCGTTATCAGGTCAGCCCTCAACTGCGTCAGATGATCGTCTTTGCTCCCCACAATGTGATCAGCGATGCGCCGTTCACTCAGATGGATTTGGTGACTTGCCGAAATCTATTGATCTACTTGCAGTCGCCGGCACAAGCCAAAGCGCTGTCCCTATTCCATTTTGCGTTAAAGACCAACGGCACTCTGTTTTTGGGTCCGAGCGAATCGCCGGGCGACCTGAGCGACGAATTTCAGGTGATCAACACTCATTGGCGAATCTATTCCAAACGCCGTGATTTACGAATGCCACCCGGCAGCGATTTGCCGTTGACCCCGCGAACCGAAAAGTTTTCCAGCATCTCGCTCGCGCCCACAATGCGGCAAAGCAATCGTGTCGATTCTAAATTGCTAGGCATCTACGATGCCCTGCTGAATCAAAAAATGGGTTGCAGCATCCTGATCGAACACAATGGTCAAATCCTGCATGTATTTGGAGGCGCCGAGAAATACCTACAGTACAGTTCGGGACGCCCGAGCAGTCATGTGCTGGATGCAATTGTCCCAAGGATCAAATCTTCGTTATCCGCGGCGCTGCACCACACCGCAAAAAAGCAGGAGACGGTCAAATTCAAAGTCTCGCCGCTGCAAGCCGAAGAAAACGCCACCGAATTGGTCATCGCAGTCGAACCGATTCGGGACCAGCCTTCTGGTTTTGACAACTTCTTAATCTCGTTCACCGAGGAAGCATCACCACTCTCTGCGACGTGGCAGAACCGTATTGCCGAGCACGTCGTTGATTCGCCAAACGATCATCAGGGCGACCGGGTCACGGTGTTGGAATCGGAACTACAGCAGTCGCAACAAAATTTGCAAGCTACCATCGAAGAGATGGAAACGTCCAACGAGGAACTGCAAGCCGCAAACGAAGAACTTGTCGCTTCGAACGAAGAGCTGCAAAGCACGAACGAAGAACTGCACAGCGTTAATGAAGAGCTGTACACCGTGAACGCGGAACATCAACGCCGCGTGGTCGAATTGGCCGAAGCCAATGCGGACATGGATAATTTGTTGGCGACGACTCGCGTTGGCGTGGTGTTCTTGGACCATGATTTTTGCATTCGGCGGTACACGCCGCAAATCGCTGAAATACTCCGTATCCAGGAACAAGACATCGGCCGTTCAATCGAAGATTTCTCGCACCGATTGCGACGCGACAATTTGATTGAAGACCTGCACCAAGTTCTGCAAACCAAACAGGAATTGGAAGCCAAGGTGTCTGACCCAGCAGGGCACGCATTGCTGTTGCGAGCGGTCCCGTATCTGTCGGACAACGAGGTTCAGGGAGTGGTGTTGACGTTGATCGACATTACCTCACTGAGTGCCGCGGAAGCCCAATTGGAACGATTTAAATTCATGACCGAAACGGCGAGCGACCTCGTCTTTTTGGCAGACCCGCAAGGTCAATTCCACTACGTCAATCCATCGATGTGCGATACGCTCCGCAGCGACAGAGACGAACTGCTGAAGATGACACTGATGGATGTGCAGTGTGATCTGGAAGAAAGTGATTACCAAAAGTTGTTTGCCGACGCAGGTAACAAACATCTAAAACCATTCCAATCCGATTGGAAACTTAGCGACGGTTCGCTGATTCCGATGGAGATCAGTGTGGCAAGTCTGCAAATCGAAGACCAACGCTATCTCTGCGCCAACGCTCGAGATATTAGCGATCGACGCGCCGCTGAATTAGAGATGCGTTTGCAACATCTTGCCATCGAATCGACACAGAACGGGATCGTGATTACCGACGCCACCGCCGAAGACAACCCGATCACCTATGCCAACCCCGGTTTTCTGCACTTAACAGGCTACGACCGCGAAGAGGTCGTGGGCGTCAATTGCCGTTTCTTGCAAGGCGATGACAGCGATCCGGACATTCGGGCACAACTGCGTGCGGCGATTTCCGCAGGACAATCCTGTCACGTCACGCTGCGAAATTACCGCAAAGACGGCACACCGTTCTGGAACGATCTACAGATCACCCCGGTGTTTGATGAACGCGACCGTTTGGTGAACTTTGTCGGAGTGCAAAACGATATCACCGACCGCATGAAAGTTCAGGAAGCGTTGCAACTCGCCAACCAAGAAGCGAAAGCGGCAAGCGAAGCAAAGAATTCGTTTATGGCCAACATGAGCCATGAACTGCGGACTCCCATGACAGCCATGCTAGGGTTCGCCGACATGCTGAGCGAGGAACTTAACGACGAACCGTCGCTGGAAAAAGTCACCACGATCAAACGCAATGGGGAATACCTGTTGGCGCTGCTGAACGACATCCTTGACTTGTCCAAAATCGAATCGGGCAAGATGGAAATTCATCCGCAAACATTGAGTGTCCGTAAACTGCTGGGCGAGGTTCAGGAGCTGATGCAGGTCCGGGCCTCGGAGGAAGGTGTACCGTTGACCTTTGATTGGAGCCTCGATAGCCCCGCCGAAATCACGGCGGACGCGGTTCGGGTTCGCCAAGTGCTGGTGAATTTGATCAGCAATGCGCTCAAATTCACTGACGAAGGACACGTTCGTGTCGAGATTAGTATGAACGAGGAGACCACGCCAGCGACGATTGCGATCGCCGTTCGCGATACAGGAATCGGCATCCACGAAAGTCATTTGGCCGAACTATTTACCCCCTTTAGTAACACAGGGGCAGCGCGGCGACGGCGATACGGTGGCACTGGATTAGGGCTCAGCATCAGCAAACGCTTGGCCGAGGGAATGGGAGGCCAAATCACCGTCGAAAGCGAACTTGGGGTGGGCAGCTGTTTCACGTTCACGTTGCCGCTGACCCCCGACCAAGCCCTCAATGTTCGAACGCTTGCGTCTGAGGAACCGGCGACCGAACACGCTGAAACCAAACGCGGCACTTTTCCCAAATTTAGTGCGCGGGTTTTATTGGCGGACGATCGCCGTGACATTTGGCGAATTGGTAAATATTTTCTTGAGAAGTGCGGCGCTGATGTCACGGTTGTCGAAGACGGGTTGCAAGCGGTCGAAGAAACACAGCGTGCTCATAAGGAACAACGCCCCTTTGATTTGATCCTGATGGACATGCAGATGCCGGTCATGACCGGACAGGAAGCGGTCGCGGAAATTCGTGAACTCGGTTTCAAAACGCCGATCATCGCTTTGACCGCCGATGCGATGGAAGGCGAACGCGAAGCCTGTATCGCGATGGGCTGTGACGACTACTTTCCCAAACCGATCGATGGGGTGAAGCTGATGAATTTGGTGGCATTTTACCTTGCCGAAACTCGCTAGGTGTTTCGGTTCCCATGTCCAATACTAAAAGTAAACTTCGTTGAGTCATTCCAATCATTTGCGTCGAACGATCATCATCATCGCACTCGCCGTTGTGCTTGTGCTAGCTGCGTTGATCGCATGGCAGTTTCGCTCGATCGAACATCTCGCGACGGGACAACAGCAACACAGTTTCGTAATCGACTGCGATTTTGCCAAGTTTCGTCAAATTATGGTACGCAAGAACGCAACCGCCGCGATCGTGGGGCACACCGGCATGCGGTTGATTGGCGAGCAGGTCGAAGGCGTGATGCTTGACACGTCCCAAGACGACCGTCCGCTACTGAACGCCATTCGCGGCGTGTCGAAGACCGAGGTTGCTGCAGTCAAGGAATTGACGGTACAGTTGGAAGACCCGACGCTCGAAGCGAACGAACTGGTGTTGGAACAGAATGCCGACATCCAACCCGATCACATCGACGTGATCACCGCTTCTAAACGTGCGGCCGGTCGCCTGAAACATTATCAAACCACGCTCGACGCGAAACCGGATCCTGAGGGCACTCGCGTGGTTTTGACCGTCGAATTGGACGTGCTCGTCAAAGTGCCAAGTCTTTTTAAGCACCGCGCCGACGCGGGAGTTCAGCAGGCGGCGGATGATGCGATCAACGGTCAAGCGGCAGCGATCGAGGCATTTATCGCCCGGCATGCGGACGAACTTCTGATTTTGCCCGAACTGAATCGCTAGTGTACCAAAGGCGATGTGAGCCAAGCACCAGCGTCAATGAAGATTCGCGGCCCCCTTGCCCAACGCTGCAAGACATTTCATCGCGTGCATCGGCGGTCCATTCTCGCCGCCACTTCGAAACACATGGCGAGTTTCGCCACGCATCGCTCTTTCGCCTCTTCAGTTTCTTAGCCGATTCGTACTAACGCCTTGCCTAGATTGCTTCCATGGAAAAGCCCAATGAAAGCTTCCGGTGCATGATCGAGTCCTTCGGTGACCGATTCTTCCCAATCGATTTGTCCCGATCGGATCCACGCAGACATGTCACGCAGGAATTCGTCGTGATCGGCAAAATGGTCGCGAACGATAAACCCTTGCATGCGGATTCGCTTGGCGATGACTTTGAACAAATTGCGAGGCGCCGCCGGAGGTTCCGTGGCGTTGTAGGTCGAGATCATGCCACATTCGACACAGCATCCAAAATCATTCATATGTTCGATTGCTGCTTCTAAGTGTTCGCCACCGACGTTGTCAAAGTAGATGTCGATTCCGTCAGGAGCGAGCGAGCCCAAAGCTGCCGAAAGGTCGTCCGTCTCTTTATAGTGAATCACCTCGTCTACATTCGCTTTCTCGCGAAGCCAGAGGATTTTTTCATCGGACCCAGCACTGCCGATCACGCGACAGTGATACGCTTTTGCGATTTGACACGCCACCGACCCCACGGCGCCGGAGGCGGCGGATACAAACACGGTGTTCCCCGACTGCAGATTGGCGATCCGTTTCAGTCCGACCCAAGCAGTGAACCCCGTCATCCCCAGCACTCCTAAATAGCTTTGAATCGGTGCCACCTCGGGATCGACTTTGGTAACGCTGTTGCCGTTGGAAATCCAGTATTCTCGCCAACCGCTGTTGCCCAGCACGTAATCGCCAACGGAAAAACATTCATGCCGTGATTCGACCACCTTGCCAATGCATCCACCCTCGAGTGGCTTTCCGATCTCAAAGGGAGGCACGTAACTTTTGCCCTCCTTCATTCGCCCTCGCATGTAGGGGTCAACCGACATCCATTCGTTCCTAACCAAAAATTCGCCATCTGCCAGCGGCGGCAATTCCACGGTGACCAATTCAAAATTGTCAACCGTTGGCACTCCCGCCGGACGTGAGACGAGTTGGATCTGGCGGCTTTCAATCTTCTTTGCTGTTTCAGTTTCCATCGTTTGTTCCTCTTAATTGGTCGACCAGTTGATTGTGACGACCTTTTGATTGGTTTATTGCGCCACGGCGATACATGACGGCGGCGAAGTGGTGCTGTGAACCGACCGTCAGTGTGTTGTGTTAATCTTTTCCCAGATGAATCAGTTTTTTGTTGACAAACTCGAGAATCCCCAGGTGTGACAGCTCCCTGCCGTATCCCGAATTCTTGATTCCTCCAAAGGGCAACTCGGCTTGTGATTTGGTCGGCTGATTGACAAACATCATGCCGGTCTCGACCCGCTCGGCCACGCGGCGTGCCCGAGCGATGTCCTTCGTGTAGACGCTGCCTCCCAACCCGTAGGACGAATGATTCGCCAACTCGATCGCTTCCTCTTCGTTCTTGACCACGTAAACAGTCGCCACGGGGCCAAACAACTCTTGATCGAAGGTGGGCATATCGGGGGTAATGCCTGTCAAGATGGTTGGATTAAAGAAGGCACCCTCTCGGTCTGGACGATCTCCGCCGAGCACCACCGTGGCTCCGGCGTCAATGGATGCTTGCACTTGCTGTTGCAACTGGACCGCTGCCGCTTCGGTGGACAACGGGGCGAGTGTGGTGTCTTCGTCCATCGGGTCCCCCATCTTCATGTTACCCATTTTTTCTTTGAACGCCGACAAAAATTCATCTGCGACGGACTCCACCACGATGAAGCGTTTTGATGCGACACACGATTGCCCTGCGTTCACCATTCGGCCTTGTACCGCCAACTCGACTGTCTTCTCGAGATCGGCGTCCTCGAGCACGATGAATGGATCATTGCCACCGAGTTCTAACACGGACCGCTTCAGATTTTTGCCAGCCAATGCAGCCACCGCCGCTCCAGCTTTTTCGCTTCCGGTAAGTGAGATTCCCTGCACTCGCGGATCTGAAACAATCACCTCCACGAATTCAGACGGGATAAACAAGTTGGTATAAACCCCGTCGGGTAACCCACAATCGGCAAACGCCTCTGCGATTGCTTCCGCACATTGCGGAACGTTGCTAGCGTGTTTCACCATCACAGTATTGCCCGCCATGATGTTCGGAGTCGCGAAGCGGACGACTTGGTAGAACGGAAAGTTCCAGGGCATCACTCCCATCAACACCCCCAGCGGCGCGTATTGGATATAGGCATGGGTATTTTCGACTTCCATCGGCTGGTCGGCCAGAAAGGACTCGGCACCGTTGGCGTAGAACTCGGCGATATTCGCACAGTATTCGATTTCACCCTGGCTTTCCGAAATCCGCTTTCCCATATCCAGCGTGATCAACCGCGAATACTCGTCCGCGTGCTGACGAAGGTGGTTCGCAAATTTCAACATCACCTTTTTTCGTTGTGCGAACGAAGTTTTCCGCCAGCTGTCAAAAGCCGTGTCGGCATTGCCAATCGCATCAAGCGTTTGGTCTTTGGTCAGCGGTGTAAACGTTTTCAGTGTTTCGCTGGTCGCAGGATTAACGCTGGTGATCGTCATTGATTTCATCTCCAAAGAAAGGGGAAGAGCACGGTACGGATGCCAATCCACACGGTGATGCTGAAATGCAGGAGCGTGTGCCTCCGTCGACATGCAACTCGATTTTGGGGTTGGGACCTGCGGACTCGTGTAACCGCCTGCCGGCATGCCTTGTCCCACATGTCTCGTCCCAAATGAAAACGTGCCCCATTCGCTTGCGGTCCCCGTCAGTTCCCGGATTCAATACCGGCACGAGGATCACTGCCAATTGGGCACGCTTATCAGGTGCGATCGGCATACCGAAGCCGGTCGCATTTCAAAGATTCAGATACAATTATTTGTTCTGTTTCTTGGTTTGATTCGAATCCGCGATCAAAATCACACGGTCGCCGACTTTAACGGGAACACCAGTGACGGTCACCTGACTACCTTCTTTAAGATTTTTGGCATTTGCAGGATCCCCCATGTCGACGGTCAGCTTTTTGCCGTCTTCGGTGTCCAATTTCACCACTAAATGCTCATTTCCCTTCACCGTCGCCTTGCGAGTCGATTGAACGGTTCCGCTGAACCGACGGCCTGTACGTTTGATCTCGCGTTGTTTGCCTTGTTGCTCGATCGTGGTTGCAACCAACACATCCTTGTCGCCTCGTTTTACAACCGGACCGTAAGCGGTGAACGCGTCGCCATCGAACAACTGCAGCGATGTGCCAGCGTCGCCGAAGTCGACCCACATCGATTTGCCCTCGTCGGTCTTTGCTTTGACCAACAGACTCATTGCACCAAGCCGCTTGATCATCTTCGTTTCCTCGACGGTCCCCGATAGCTTGTACGCCTTGCCGCTCAGTCCTTTTTGAGTCGTCTGGGCAACATTGCTTCGATGCACCGCATTCTGCCCCGCGATCTGGCTAAAGTCGTAGGTGTCATACATACCGTCGCCATCATCGTCGCGGTAGGTCGCATAGCTGTCGTGCAGATAGTCGCCATCGGTATCGTGGTATCGCGACATGGTTTCGTAATTGCCGTCGCGGTCATTGTCTTGATAGGTGGCGTAGCCGTCATCGAAATCGTCGCCATAGAACTCTTCGGCCGACACGGTCTCGTCGTCGTTATCGTTGTCCGAGCTGGTTTGTTTATCGTAAAAATCAAAACGCTCGTCATCCCACCGTCCGATCGCTTCGTCGGTCGGATTGTAGTCGTTGCCATCGAACCACTCGCTGACGTCATACCACGCATCATCCTCATAGCGAGACCCCGTGTCGCCAGCTTCGCGATCGGTGAGTGCAGAGGCGTTTTGCGCGGGGGCGGATGAGATCATCAGCATCGGCAGCAAGCAGGCGGCTAGTTTGCGGACTGTCATTGTCTTGAACTCCAGTGAGAAGGGTAGCGTTTTCGCAGTGCATGAAGAGCTGGTTCTGCTCCACTTGAGAAACGAGTCACAAAGTGAAGAAGAGTCGCGAAGTAAATAGCTGGCAAATGACGTGCCGAAGGAGGATCTCGAGCCGAGCTGCAATGCATCTCTCGAATCATGGCGGGGGTCTGTTCAATGACCGACCAGGGTGATCAAAACGACCTCCTGTTTTGCAACTGCACCACACACATTCGCTGCCCGTCCCCCTTTGCCGAGACGTTTTCCATTCCCCGCATCTTTTCGCCGGGATACCAGCGACGAATCACCTTCGATGGCGACGATTGACACTGTCATCCCTTTAGAAAGGTCAGCAGTGAACTCTCGGAACTCTCGGCAAGCAATCCGCCTCGCCTCGCTGCCGATACCGTTTTCACGGCATAAAACGATGTTTTTCTCGCAAACGGGCTAGTGGTCGGCATGATCGTTGCAATTTATTCCAAGCATCGGAAGTCCCGAAGTGATCTTCGCGATCACGTCCCCTTAACCTTCTTCACAGGAGAAACATTGATGAGTAAGAAACGAATGTTATTGGCGAGTTTGATCGCAGCGAGTTATTGTGCGATGCCAGTCGCCAATGCCGACGAACACGCGTCTCGGTTCTACGAAGACGACGCTTGGTATGACGTCAGCGAGTGGTTCGACGGCAACGACTACAACCCAACCGACGAAGCGATCGGGCGGTGGGATAACGAGACGTTTGAATACGCCGACAACCTATCCAGCACAGATCAAGACAACGATGACATCAACGACCGGGAAACAAATTACGGCGATTACGGTTACGCCAACGATACAAATCGGTCCAACACGTCATCGGAATCCAACGCATCGTCGGATGATCGCTGGTTTTACGACTACTATGACGATGGCTCGAGCCAACAGTCAAACCAAGATGGAATGACTTGGTTTTCGCTCTACCAAGATACGGACGACGATGGCGTCTACGATAGCTATACCCGTTATCGTGACACCGACAATGATGGCATCTACGACGCGTTCACGTACTACAGTTTTGATTCCGCAGGAGACCAAAACCAGCAAGCGAAATCAGAAGCACAAAGTAAACAGAAGGACCTGAGTTCCAAGACCGAGCAAGTAGCGGGCGAGATCGACCGCATCAAAACGGTCGACGTTCGAGGTCGTGACCACATCGTCGCATTTGTCAAAAATAACGATGGCAAAGCAACCGTGGTCGATCTCGGGGTCAAACAAGAATCGAACTCGTTGTCTCAAGGCGACAAATTGACGGCGAGCGGACACCGCATGAAGGTCGGGGACAAGTCGATCTTGATCGCAACCAAGGCGAAAACGAAGTCGTCGGACTTGACTATTGACCGCAATGGTCGCAAATACACCGGCAACGTGGCCAGCACTCGCGAGGTCACCGTGCAAGGACAAAAACACCTGCTGGCAAAAGTCAAAACCGACAACGGTAAATCGATGATGGTCGATCTCGGTCCCAAGGACCAATTGTCAAAATCGCCTCGCCAAGGCGATAAGGTAACGGTCCAAGGCGTCCCTGTGAAAGTAAACGACCGAATCGTTTTGATGGCCCGCACCTTGGGTGAAGGCGAAAATCAAAGCGAAATTAAGCGGAAACAAGCGAAATCGAAGAGCTAATATTGCGTAACCGACCGAGGTGATTTTCCACCTCGCGAACATGCCCCATCGTTTCGATGGGGCATTTTTTTTGCCCCGCCCGAGGCATGGTTTCAAATCGCAAAACGCCACATGTGGCCCCAATTCCACGGAACGATCGCGATTGCAAGAAACACTCCGATCAATGTGGCATTTCGATGGCGGTTGCGTTAGTATTTTGCTATCAGATTTCGAGTACCGATCCTTTACGTTTGAGCGAGTCGATTATGTTTTCCGAAACCGATGGCAGTAGGAAAACGATTGGCGACGTCGACATTCTATTCCACAACGGGCTGTACCATCTGTTTCATCTGGTGCTGCCCAATCACGATTTCATCGCCCACGCGGTCAGCACCGACGCGATTAATTGGCGACGCGTCAGCAACGCCTTGTTCATCGGTGATCCCGGCAGCTGGGACGATCTGATGCTATGGACGATGCATGTGTCGCCTGATCCGCACCAGGCTGGGCGATGGAGGATGTTCTACACCGGTTTGTCGCGGCGTGATCAGGGCCGCTATCAACGTTTGGGAATGGCCGTCAGCGATGATCTGTACCATTGGCAAAAATCGCCCGTCCACTGGCAGGACCATCGTGGCCCCAAAGACCCCTCACGAGTCAAAGAAGCGGTACGGCAGAGTAGGCGTGAAGTCGCTGATTGCCTGCATGCCGAGTATGATTCGGAAAGCTGTCTGCCACTTGAACCGGACTCGCGCTACTACGAGTCCTCGCTAAGCGAGGGACGACACTGGGTTAGTTTTCGCGATCCGTTCTATTACCACGATGGAGAACACGGTTGGTTGTTAGCCGCCGGTCGGGTGAAGGAGGGTCCGATTGTCCGCCGTGGTTGTGTGGCGTTGATGAAGGAGGTTGCCCCGCATCATTTCGAAGCCCAACCGGCACTGCACCACCCGCGTCTTTACGATGACGTCGAAGTACCAAATTTGATCTATTTTGACGACGACTATTATTTGATCGGCAGCATCCGCGAAGATGCCAAAATCCGTTACTGGCACACAAAAAAGATCGGCGACCCGTGGCAAAGTTATCACGACAACGTTCTGTTGGCCCAAGGCAATTACGCCGGACGGGTGTGCCGTGATGACCACGGTTGGCTGCTCTGGAATTTCTATTCGATGAACTTGACTGATCGGACGGCCGAAAACTTGATGCCGCCGCCAAAGCGTTTGGTGCGAAGCGATTCGGGGTTGCTGCGAGCGGTGACGTTCGAGGGGATCGATGACTACCTTCGCGAAAGTATCGATTGCCGATGTATCCACAGTTTGATTGAAGATGTCGGCCCGCAAATTCAGGTGTGCCGAGTCGGCGGCGGTCATTTGGACCTCGCCTGTGAAAGTGGTTTCCAGGCGTTTGTCTTTGACGGCACCCTGGACTGTTTTCGCTTTCAGGCCAAATTGGAAATGCAAGGACTTGGTAAATGTGGAATCGTCTTTCGCTTAGATCCCGAAACACGTGACGGATATTACCTGTCGCTCGACATTTTGAAGGGAGTCGCCCAGCTTCGCGCCTGGGGTACCGGAGCCGATGGCAGCGGTGAACACATGATGACATTCCGATCGCTGCAAACAGGTTTTTGGTATTCCAAATCACGCAGCGAGGCATCAATCCAACTACTGGCTTTTGGTAGCTATCTGGAATTGTCTGTCGATGGCCGAGTCGTGCTGTCGCTGGCAGACCAAACGTTCGATACCGGCCAATTAGGCATCTATCTGGAGGCTGCTGAAGTTCGCGTTTCCGAAGTGGAACTCGACCGATTAGCCTCACCGAGCCAGACTGATGACCATCTCGCCAGTGGCTGAGCGATTGAGCTGAAAAAGTCGTTTGGGTTATTCGATCGAATAGTGCGCAGTCTGCAAGCAAAGCAACGCACGGTCTGAGCGTTTTTGACCCTAGTTGGCTCAAATTTTTCCAGCAATGGGTTGCCTCATTATTGGATTTCTTTTTTGTTTCCGCGACACCGATGGCAGTACCGGCCAACGGTTCGTGTCCGAGTCAAATCAAATCCGACAAAGCCACGCCGATTTTCAGCGAGGCAATTTGTGTGCCAGCAGTGCAAGCCAGATCTGGGCGACGCCAATCACATTTGCGTGGTCTAAAAATTGCTGTTTGACCGATTGCCCCCATCCAACTTCTCTGCGCCAAAGGCTCGCTCATGATTTCGTCGCCAAGCTCCGCTCGTCGCCTCCCCGCAAACCCTTCTTCTGCGGCCCCGACGAGCGGACCAACTTTGAATCCTGCGGCGGTGGTTCATGCCGCACATCGCTTGCAAGGTCGTCGGTTGGAAGCAGTACTTCGGGAAACCGGACGTCGGCAACTGCGAGAGGTGGGCGTCATCGTGGATGGCCGAGCGGTTATCATCGAAGGGCGAGTTGACACCTATGTCTTGAAGCAGATTGCCCAGGAGTCGCTCCGCCCGCACCTGCGTGGCATGACGCTCCGCAATCGCTTGGTCGTTTCGCCCAAATGATTTAGCCCCCGCCTTTGCCCATGGCAGTCGGCCGCCACCTTCATTGGTGAGTAATTCAACGGTATTAGCTGGTGTCGCTGCGTTTACCACCGGCTAATGTCTAAAAATCCCTCCGGGATGAGATAATTCATCCACCAAAGCACTGCAAAAAAATGGCTGAAGGTCCCTACACAAAATTCATGCTACCTCTACCGGTCACGAGAAAAATCGACGTTCCAAGTTGACAGCATCGGAAACCAAGCTTTCAGTGTGAGTAGTACAACGCTAACGCATCGATCTGTTCGTCGGACAACTTGCTGGCGATCCCATGCATTAAGTCCGCATTTTCAGTGCCGCCGCGAGCTTGATCGGCAAACAGATGCAACTGCTGACGCAGGTATGCTGCCGGTTGTCCTTCCAATCGAGGATACTCGACACTGCGGTCGATCGGGGTGGGGCCGTGACATTCGACACACGATGCGATCTTCTGCGGTCCGTCACCATGATTGGCAAGCGATTTTCCGAGTTCGTACAGCGTTTGTTCGGATTCATTCAATTCACGTGATTTGGCTTCCGCAGGGTGCGATGACGGCTCGTCCGCACCGCTTTCCGACGGATGTGCGGGCTGTATTGAAAAGTATTCCGCAAGCTTTCGAATTTCCGCTGCGTCCAGCCGAGCTGCGATTGGTTCCATGATCCCGCTGTGTCGATGCCCTGTTTTAAATGCCTTGAGCGTCATCTCGAGATACTCGCGGTTTTGCCCCGCGATTACGGGAACGCGATCTCCGGCGCGGCCGTGACCGTGGGCTCCATGACATGACGCACAGGCGTCTGCGACAAGTTGCTTCGTCGCCGAATCGGTCTCCATCGACACCTGAACATGGCCTAAATAGGTCGCCACGTCCATTTCTGGGAACGATTTCAAGAACGCCACCAGCGGCCAAACTTCATCATCTCGCTGCCGCGACGGCCAAGCCGGCATCCCCGCGAACTTGATTCCATGCTTGACGATGTAAAACAACTCGCGTGGCTCTTGATCGAACGTTGCCGTGGGAAAGTAGGGAGGCGCTGGCGTCATCTCCGCTGGCACACGCGGCACAGGCAATCCAGGGCGTCCGTGACACCAACGGCAATTCGCGTCGTAGCTTGCCGCGCCTAATCGAATCATGCCCGGTTCGTCCAGTGGCGGCGATTCGATCCCCGCACTATGAAAATCGACCGATCGATCACTGGCGAAATCGAGTATCCAAGCGGTGATCGGCCAGTGTCCGCTGCTGGCTTTGATCGGAAATACACCCGAGACCAATACGACGATGCCGATCACGCCCAAGCCCACCAACAGGATCGTGAGCTCTTTGAGACGTTGCCAATTTGTTCGTGAGTTGTTCATCCCTCATTCGTCCCCATTTCGAGTCGACCGAGCGACACGAGATCTTTCGTTAACCACAATCCACCAGCAAGAAATGCGATCCCACCAACGACCAACATGACAGCGCCACCGAGATGCTGATCCATGATCGGCGTCAACATTTCGCTGCGGCCATGGTGCATGTACAACAATCGTGGTGACATCACCAACAAAGCTCCGAGCAATGTCATGTGCATCGAAGTTAACAGCAGTCCGATCACCCCAGCGGCACTGCGGCCACGATCACGTGGGGCGGTGCCGCCGAACGCGGACATCCACACCCACAAACCCGCGGCTAAAAACATGCCTTGTTCGATCACAAACCCCACTGCGGAATGCCGAGCCCAATGATGCAGTCCCGGCGCATGCCAGGCCCACACAATCAACAGTTCCCCCACGGAGGCAGGAACCGGAGAAAAGGGACGCGGAAACCGGATCACTGGATCCCATGCTTTCCCCGCAATGGCAATCGCAAGCAGCGGTGCCGCTACCGCAACCACCGCCATATGCAGCGTCATGTGTGCAGCAAACGACGCGGTCGCCAAGTCGGGAAGCGGCCCCAACCATGCCGCTGCCAAAAAGATCCAACCAAGGTTCCAACACGCGAGTTGCATCAGTCACAACTCCCCACAAACACGACCACCAGCGAGGTGAAAATCGCCGCGACTCCGCTTAACAGCGATAACAAAAAGGTGGCTTGACCAGTGAAACGAATGTGGTCCTCGGGGGTATCCTCGTCATGTGGTGCGTTGCCCCCGTTGCGGTGTTGCCGATAACTCAGGAATCCTATCCCGACGATGATCGCGAGTGCGAGGACGGTATAAACGGCAATCGCGATTCGCACCGGGGTCGCGTCGGCACTGTCATCAGCAAACTTGGCACACCAAATTGCGATTGTCATATAACTCGCTAAAAAGTGGACTGCCCAGACGCCGGGGGGCACTACCAACCAGAGAATATGGTTGCGTCGCACAGGGGTCGGCTCGTTCGAAATCACGGGATACGCTCCTTTGCTTACGCCACCCACGGGAACCAAGCAATCACGGCAACCGTGATCAGCGACGTCAACGCCAAAAAATGCCAGTATAACATCACGTTGGTGATGTCCGCGTCATAACGAGCAGTCATCTTCCCAGCCAATCGGCGTGCGACACAGTACGCTTGCATCAGAGCTCCGACACACAAGTGCACAACGGTCCAAAGTACTAACACGCAAACGATGGCGGGATAAACATGACGGCTCGGATCCATCTGAGTCAGCATGGGTGTTCCCCCCAGTACGATTGCGGCACACAGCGACGCTAAAATCGCAATCACGCTGCTGAGATAAAATCCGAATGCCTTGTCGTTTCGATTCAATTTGTGAGCTGCCACTATCGATCCCCAAGCGATCCCGGCGGCGACAAGCGAGACGGTCGGCCACAGCGTGCCCGGTCCCGCCGCATCCTGAGGAGGAAAATCTTCGTGGATGGTCCAATAAAAAAAGTAGCCAAACACCAACGACATGAACGCGGTCATATCGCCGAGCATGGTAATAAACATCGCCCACCATCCGACCGCTCGCGGACCCGATACGTAGATCGGCAAGCTTAACCCCAACCCCACGTCCTTGTGCGATTTTTCGGGAATCACCGCCGTTCCGGTCCACAGCCAAGCGATCACCGTCGCCAGCGCCAACACGCCGCTGATCACCGACGCAGTCCACCAATGGTAGGTCGAAAAGATAAACACGCCTCCGGTAAACAACGCCGCGTAAAAGGTCAGAAACGTGGGTCCGGGAACGCGTAGACATTGAATCGGTTTGGCATCCATCGTGGACGTCACCAATGTTTCTCGCAGTCCTTCTTCGGCGTCCGGCAGATAAAATTTGCCCTGGTCGATGTCGTCAACAAAGTTCTCTTGATCCCAAAGGGGATAACGACTTTTGATGATTGGAATTGATCGTATTCCCCATGGTTGATCGGGAACCTCGGCCAACCATTCCAACGTTCCGGCGTTCCAGCAATTTCGAGCGGCAAGCGGTTCGTGTTTCTTCGGTCGCAGCACGTCCCACAGAAACACAACAAACCCGGCTGCCAACACGAATGCGCCCACGGTCGAAATTAGATTCAACGTGTCAAATCCCATGTCGGCGGGATACGTATAGACTCGCCGCGGCATCCCCAACAACCCGGTCAAATGCATTGGAAAAAAGCTGACGTTAAATCCGATCAACGTCAACCAAAATGCCCAACGTCCGTAGCGTTCGGACAACTGTTTTCCCATGACAAGGGGATAGTAGTAATAAACGCCAGCCATGATTGGAAAGATCGTGCCGCCGACCAAAACATAATGCAGATGTCCGACGATAAAGTAGGTGTCATGAGCCTGGTAATCAAACGGAGCCACGGCAACCATCACGCCCGTTAACCCGCCGATGATAAACGTCGCCAAACCCGCCAGCACAAACAGCAGCGAAACCGACCGCGTGATCCGGCCGATCAACAACGTGGCAATAAAGCAAAAAATTTGAATGCCCGTGGGGATCGCAACCGCTTCGGACGCCGCGGAAAAAATCCCAATCGTCAGCCCCGGCAATCCGGTCGTGAACATGTGGTGAACCCACAATCCAAAACTCAAAAAACCGGTCCCCACCGCCGCCAATACGATCCATCCATAGCCAGCCATCGGAACACGGGCAAACGTCGGCACGATCATCGCCACCAATGCGATCGACGGCAGAAACACGATATAGACTTCGGGGTGACCGAAGATCCAAAACAGATGTTGCCACAATAGCGGATCACCACCGCGGGATGCATCAAAGAACGGCCAATCCAGCGTCCGTTCCAATTCCATCAACAAGTCGCCCGCGATCAGCGGTGGGAATGCAAACAGGATCATCACGGCGACCACAAGGATGTACCAGGCATACAGCGGGATCAAATTCAGCCGCATTCCTGGCGGTCGACACTTCAGCACGCCGACGATCAATTCCACCGCCGCGGCAATCGAGGCCACTTCGATGAACGACAGTCCCAACAACCAAATATCGACTCCGACACCGGATTGATACTCGGTCGTCATTGGTGGGTACATAAACCAGCCGCCGCGCGGCGCCACCCCGAAAAATAGCGACCCGCAAACGAAGATTCCGCCGATCAAAAAGCACCAATAGCCGTACGCCGACAAGCGTGGAAACGGCAAATCGCGAGCTCCCAACATCTGCGGCAGCAACATGATCGAAATCGCTTCGAGAATCGGCACCGCGAACAAAAACATCATCACGCTGCCGTGCATCGTGAAGACCTGATTGTACTGTTCGGGTGTTAACCAGTCGTTGTCGGGCAGTGCTAATTGGATCCGCATCACCAACGCGAGCACGCCGCCGAACAAAAAGAAGGCGAACGCAGTGACGGTATACCACAATCCGACCTCGGAATTATTCACCGCCGACCAATAACGCCACCCCGTGGGCGTCCGCCACGGTGCAAGCAACCGCTTGGCTTGCGCGGTCATGCCGTCATCGGATACCGGGACGTAGTCTAGCGAACGGTTGTCGGAGGTCAATTGATCGTCGGCGAGATCGTCCTGGCTCATTTTAATTGCTCCAGGTAAGCGACCATCTGCCTCAAATCATGCTCAGGCAACGAATCAAATTCCGGCATGTCGGCTCCTGGTTTGACATCATGAGTCTGCGTGATCCAGCGAGCCAGATTCTCGGGATTGTTCTTCAACACGCCGGCCGCGATACTGATCCGGCTACCAAAATGGGTTAGATCGGGGCCGACCTTTCCTTCCGCCACAGTGCCGCGAATCGTATGGCACGCACTGCAGCCGTATTTGAGGAATTGTTGCTGTCCTGCGATTGCATCAAGTTCGACAGGTTGTTTGGCTGATGCAGATTGCCCGACCAGCCAATCGTTAAATTCATCGACAGGCATGACAACGACGTCAAAATTCATCTGCGCATGCGCGGTGCCACAGAACTCGGCACATGCGCCGCGGTAAGTCCCCACCCGCGTCGGGTATAGCTGTAACCGCGTTTGGCGTCCCGGGATCATATCGACTTTGCCACCAAGCGAAGGGATCCAAAACGAATGGATTACGTCTTCGCTATTCAGCTTGAATTCGACCGGCTGATTGACGGGGATTCGGATTTCGTTGGCGGATGCGATTGTATCGCCGTCGGCGGTCAGGTAGTCGACACGCCACCACCAAAGCACTCCGCTGACGTGAATCTGCAGACTTCCGGGCGGTGCAGGTCGATGCAGCTCGGGTAACATCGGCAGCGCGACACAAAGTAGACCGGTCAACACGATGGTGGGAAACACCGCGCCGCCGCCAATGACTAACATTTTGGTGGTGCGGGGATGATGTCGTCCTGGTTGGTAGATAGCGTAAACGGCAACGCCAATCACGATCAACCAGATCGCAACTGCGCCGGCACTCATCCAGTAAAACAGAATCGCAATGTCCTCAGACGCTCGGCCTGCGGAATTCAAAGTCGATTGCGGCGTGTCGATGATCCCTCTCCCCGTGCAGAATCACGATCAAGCGTCGGTTGCCGAACTGATATTTGCCGCTTTGGCCTTGCTGTCGTCCCCGGGCTGCTTTGATTCCCAACGTGCCAAATCGTCGAATTGTTTTTGTAACTTGCCAGTGATACTCGAGAGGGCTCCGCCGCGATGCATCGACGTATCACGACAGCGGTCTTTTACACGGTTTTCGATCTCGACTTGTAGCGAGGCTCCCTCTTTACGTGAAAAGCCACTCATCAATAGCGACTTCAGCAGCGGTTTGGTTGAAGCTTCGTCCATCGCCGTTGTAGGCTCGTTGCCTTCGAGTTGCTCGCAGCAAATCGCCGCGAGCTTGTTGAGTTGTTCGTTGATTTGTGGGTTTGTATCGCTCATCCGTCATCTCTTAAAAAAATGTTGTAAACCGCTCGTTCCTAGGCTCCAGCCTAGAAACGCATTGCCCCCTCGTTCCCGTCATGGCCTTTACCGGACCGTCATCGTTTCGATGATCGCCAACACGACGCACAGAATGATAGCGCTGCCGACGACCACGACCGTGCGGTTGATCGGCAACCAATCATGGAGCGTCAACTTTCCACGGTCACCGATCGGATCGATCTTGCGGCCGATCCATCCCGAGCACTCCGCAAACAGATACGAACCACCCACCATGCCAATCATCATCGCGATCGCATCGTAGTTGCCTTGCCCGAGTGCGGCAGCACCGGTCCCCGGACAATAGGCAGACAATCCGAATCCGGCACCAAACAGCAAACCACCGAGGATGTTCGATGCGAAACGCGTCGGTTTAATATGCAGCTCGACTTTTCCAGCACGGTGAAGCAAATGAATCCCAATCATGCCGACGATCACTGCGGACAGCATCACTTTCAAAACAGTAAAGTCTTGAAGCAACAACTGACCGATCAGCACGTTGAACTTTGCAACGCCCCCTTTTTGTAGCAGAAAGCCAAAGGCGATCCCAAACACCATTCCCAGGGCGAGCGTCTGTGCACCGGCTGCATCTGTCTCTTTTTTTAGTTTCGATTCCGACGATGGGTGAACCGTGGTTGCCATCATATTCTCCGTCATTAGGACCGCTGGATAGGTTTCTTTCCGTCACTAAATCGCATAAACCAACATGGCGGTGATGATCCCACCGATGAAAAAGCAGATCGCAGAGACCCAGGAACCGACCGCCAACTGCAGCGTGCCGCTAATCCCATGTCCGCTGGTACATCCACCGGCCATTCGTGCTCCGAATGCCATCATCATGCCGCCTGCTAGCGCCACCACGATCCGCAACAATCCGCTGTCAGCGCCAAAACGGTCTTGCCACATCGCGGGCAGCAATCGCCCGGTCAATTCATTGCCTGTCCATGCGGCCACGAAGGCCCCCACCACCACGCCGCACACCAACATCACTTCCCATCCCACTTTGGGAGATTTCTTTTTGAAAAAGGCAAGCGAATGCGTGTGCGCCGGTGCGACTTTCTCGCCGATCAAACCAGCCACTCGCGCATACGCCGTGCTGGCTCCGAGCGGCTTATTCGAAAAATAGAAAGTCAACATCGACAAAACGCCGATCAAGGCACCGACCAAGTAAGGCGACCAAGCAGGCCCCGCGTACTGCAACGCGTCCACCTGATCCGCCGCCAGCAGACTAAATTCGCCGATCATGACTGCGATCCTTTATCGTGTTCGACCTCGTAACCCGCTGCGGTCCAAGCACCGTAGCTGCCGGGAATATTGGCGACTTGCTGAAAGCCTCGCGACTGCATCAAACTCGATGCAATACTGGCTCGATAGCCGCTTGCGCAATACGTGGCGTAACGCTTCGATTTATCGAGTCCCATGATTCGTTCTCGCATGTCACCGATGAAGTGGTGCTCCGCACCCGGCAGATGGCCTGATTCCCATTCGCCGGGAGACCGAACATCTACCAAGTTCAGATGAGAACCATTGCTCTGATCTTGATGCACCTCTTCGACACTGATTTGCTCGAGCTTTTGCAATGGCAACCCCGAGACTTCCCAAGCCTTCATGCCACCGGCCAAATAGCCAGCAAATTGCGAGTGCCCAGTACGCACGATCAATCGCTGCACTGATTCGACATCATCGTCGTTGTCCACGACCAATAGCAATCGCTGATCAAGATCAAACATCTGACCAACCCAAGCCGACATTTCTGGACGGGCACCAATATTGATCGCTCCAGGAACATGGCCTCCGCCGAACGCTAACATCGAACGCGTATCGATAATCGTGACTCCCGGCTCACGTGCAACCTTGCGGAACTCGCTTGGCGGCAACGCAGGGATAGTAGGTAACCGATCCATAATTTCTGGACCGGCGGCGTTCACCTTCTTTAGCATTGGATAGTGCCATGGTGCCGGCGGGGCATCATCAACGACAAACGCCCGAAACGCGTCGAAGCCAGGAAATCGCAGGAATTTATTGGTACGTCGTTCATAACCGATCGTACTGAGCATCCGGTCTCCAATATCAGCTCCGCACGCCGACCCTGCCCCGTGCCCGGGATAGATCGTCACGTAATCGTCGAGTTTCAAGTAATAGTCGTAAAGAGTTTTGTACAGATCCTTGGCCAACCCCTCGGTCTCGGCTTCGCCTAGCAAGTCGGGCCGACCCGCCGAACCGACAAACAACGAGTCTCCGCTGAAAACCGCCCAAGGCATCTCGGCGTGCTTGGATTCGCGAAGTTCAAACGACATATGCTCTGGCGTATGCCCCGGTGTATGCCGCGCGGTCAGCCGAAACGAACCGAAATCAAACTCCTGCCCATCTTTGATCGGCTCGCCTTCGAATTTGTAGTCCGCCCTGACACCGCTGACGCAAATCTTCGCGGTACCAATTCGCTCGGCCAACGAACGACTGCCTGAAACAAAGTCCGCGTGAATGTGGGTTTCAAAAATATGCGTGATCGAAACGCCATGTTTACGAGCGAGCGTTTCGTAGACTTCCACATCGGTTCGAGGGTCAATTACCGCCGCATGCCCCGTGCTGGTGTCACCCACCAAGTAAGACAACTGAGCAATACCGTCTGTCAGAAGAGGTTCGAGAAAAAACATCACGACATCCTTTTTGATTAATGAGTTTTTGAAAACAACAAGCAGGCCTGCGATAAACAGACCCGTGGTGACACAGCACCGCCCGTAGCGAGGCTTTCGCCGCCCCGGTGTTTTGCCGAAGCGGTTACTCGCGGCGACCGGGCGACTTGCGCTCAATGTCATCTACTTTGGCTAGCGGTGCGGCGAAAGCCGCCCGGGTGCAGCGAGTAAAACATTCGAGATTTACCGGGCGGCTTGCGCCGCTCCGCTACAAAAGCCACTCGGTTAGCGCCAAAGTAGATGGCATTGGGATTTCGCGGCGTTCGCTAGCCAGTTTCCGTCTTAGACCGTCGGTCCACGTCGTCCCATGACCAAGCTGATAATGAACAGCACAAGGAACACGACGAACAGCACTTTGGCAATCATCGCGGCTGAACCTGCGATCCCACCAAAACCAAGTACCGCCGCGATCAACGCGATTACCAAAAACGTGATTGCCCAACCTAACATCGGAGTCTCCAATCGAAACAGAAAGTGAGTGTGTGTATACGATCGATCCGTCGGCGACAGTCACCCACGGGTTACGTTACGAAGGAGATTGATATTGCGATTCTCGTGCCACACGTAAGCGAATCCTGAAAATGCCTCAAAACCGTTCGTTCCGATCTAGATTTGACTGAGCACCACGCAGCATGGTCGGCGGCAAGCCAGGAAATGAGTCCGTTGTGCAAGCAAAACCCAAAGCAGAGTAAAGGCATAAGAGTTGCGTTCCCGCTTGTGATGGATAATCAACCAACACGCGAGGCAAACCAATGGCTACTCCTTTAAATCTTCTTTCCTTCGCTCTCGCAGTGCCCCAAGACGACGCGGCGACGGATGCGGCAACATCCGAAGCGGCTAATGAAGTCGCTAACCCAAACGACGTCCCAGGCGAAGTGGACGTCAGCATCGATACGGTGTGGGGAACGGTTGACAATATGGTCGACAGTTTCATGGACCGGTTGCCGTTCCTACTCGTTGGCGTCGTCGTGTTTGCCATTTTCTACTTTATTGCCAAGCTAGTACGGCGGTTTGTCCGACGCGCAACGAAAGACAAAAGCTCAGCGAATCTGGGACGAGTGATGGGGCGAGTCGCTCAGTGG
This sequence comes from Novipirellula rosea, assembly GCF_039541335.1. NCBI lineage: Bacteria > Pseudomonadati > Planctomycetota > Planctomycetia > Pirellulales > Pirellulaceae > Novipirellula > Novipirellula rosea. The sequence goes on from NZ_BAABGA010000031.1 coordinate 77,330, forward strand.
GTGTTGATTTTCGTAGGGCTGATCCTCGCGGTCGCGATCATGGCTCCTTCGATCACGCCAGGAAAATTGCTGACCTCGCTTGGCATCGGTGGCGTTGCGATTGGATTTGCCTTTAAGGACATTTTGCAGAACTTTATGGCCGGTTTGCTGATCCTGCTGAATGAACCGTTCAAAATCGGGGACCAAATTGCTTCGGGTGACCACGAAGGGACCGTCGAATCGATCGAGACGCGAGCGACGCTGATCAAGACATACGATGGCAAGCGGGTGGTGATTCCCAACAGCCAGATCTATACAAACCCCGTTGTCGTCAACACCGCCTACGATGCGATTCGAACACAATACGACGTCGGCGTCGGCTATGGGGACGATCTGCGACAAGCAGCGAAAATCATCCTGCAAACTCTCGAATCGGCCGAGGGCGTGGTAAGCGATCCGGCGCCCGATGTGGTCGCAACGGAACTTGGCGGCAGCAGTGTGGTGTTGAGAGCACGGTGGTGGACGGCTCCCGAACGTGCCAACGTCGTTCGCGTCGGAAATTCAGTCATCTCGGATATCAAAGAAGCCCTTGACGATGCGGGCATCGATATGCCGTATCCTACCAATGTGACGTTGCTACACGATCAAACCGAAGATCGCGATGGTGACCGAACGCGTCAACGTGAGGGCTGGCCCGCGGGCGAGAACCCTCCGAAACCTCGCCCCATTGGAAGCCAACGCAATGAAAACAAAAGTAAGTCCCCAAGTGATGCCGGCGACACTCAGGCAATGAACGCCGATCGCCCCCATGCCGAATAAAAAGGATTATCCGATGCCCGAATCTTCATCTTGGTTGGCCCATCAATGGGTGGTCGCTGGAATCGTATCTTCGACCGCGCGGTTTATCCCGGTTCCATTCGTCGATGACATCGTCCGCGATCAATGTCGGCGTTTCGTCGTATCACGTACATTGTCGGCACACAACCGCAGCGATTTACTCGGTGACCTAAAACCCTATTACTCCAATAGTGGCGGTTGCTTGACAGGATGTTTGGGGTTACTGGCGAAAGCGCCGCTGAAAATCCTGTTATTTCCGCTTCGCAAAATCGTCGCCATGGTCACTTCGATTCGCGGTGTGCCGCTTGAAATCATGAGAACGGTGCTGCTTGGTCGCACGTTGGACCGGTATCTACAACAAGATCACGTGACACTCGATTCCGCAAATGCCAATCGAATGCGGTTGGCGTTTGAGGACACGTTTGCCCACATGGATTTTCGCGTGCTGCGTGCCGCGTTGGCTGATGCCCTATCGAGCGTCAACGGATGGAAGTCTGCGGCGATCACCGTTGCCACTCGCGTCGCAGGACAAAAAGAGGCCTCAGAGGAGGATCTACAATCCGACCCCAAGGTCGACAGTGGAGCGGAACGCGTTTCCGAGGTGCTGGAACGCCCCGAAACCCTCGAATTGTTCGCCGAGTTTGATCGCCGCTTCGATAGTGCGCTTGAGCAACTTGGCTGAGCCAGCGGGGTCTGCAGCCTCGGCAGCGACCAGCATCACTTACGCCCCGCTGAGTTATTCGCGGGACGACGGGGGTTATTCGCGGGACGACGGTGCTGCAATTCCTTGCTTTTCGCGTCGCATTTCCCAGCGTTGGCGTGCGAGTTCTTGCATATCGACCGTCGCATCGTGTTCATCGACGATCTCGAGCCCTAACAGCGTTTCGATGATGTCCTCGAGCGTCACCAATCCTTCGACGCCGCCAAATTTGTCCATCACCATTGCGATGTGGGCACGTGAATCGAGCAGATGGTCAAAGGCGACGGTAATGCTTTCGTCTTCGCCGATTCGCAAGATGGGACGCGAAAAATCGCTCAAAGGCTTGTCGCTGTCCCCCGAAACCACGGACGCCAACAAATCACTTCGTAATACAAACCCCGTAACGATATCGCGTCGTTCTCGGTAAATCGGAATCCGAGAAACGGGCAGCGTCTTTAGCTCCTCTACCATTTCGGATAAATGCCGCGATTCTTCGAACGAGATCACCACCGTGCTGGGCGTCATCACGTCTTCGACCGTGATCGATTCGAGCTTCAACAGGTTGCGTAAGATGCGAGATTCGTGCTGTTTCAACAACCCCTCGCGAGTCCCCAATTCGGCGACAGCAGCGATCTCGGCTCGCGTGACGAGTTGCTGTTTCTTGTTGCCTGACAACCATCGTGTTAAAAACTCTGACATCCAAACCAGCGGCAACATCAAGATGATCAAGCCTTGAACCAGCAGTGCAACACTGCCAGCGAGCCGGCGCCAATGCAATGCCCCCACGGTCTTGGGAATGATTTCGCTAAGCACCAGGATCATCAGCGTCAGTAGCGCACTGATCACTCCGAGGTATTGATCGCCATAGATCTTGGCCGCTTGTGCCCCGACGCCCGCCGCCCCGACGGTATGCGCGATCGTATTAAGACTGAGGATCGCCGCTAGCGGCCGATCAATATTTTCTTTGAGCTGGATGATTCGCTTCGAGGATTTCGTTTTGTCTTGCCGACGCTCGGCAATGAAGCTTGGTGTGATTGAAAGCAGAACGGCTTCGGCGATCGAACACAGAAACGAGAAACCAATCGCGATGCACAAATACGTGATGAGCAGGAAATAGTCCATGAGGATGAATCAGTATTTGTCGTTGAGCTGTTGGACTTGCCCAACCAAATATTTCAGCGACGGCATCAGGTCGCGAAACATCATCGTTGCCGATTCCGTGTGTCCCAGACGAGCCTCGTCAATGAAGGGTTGTAACTGGGCAACCGGGGGGCCTGTTTGGAAGGTGCTCAGCAGCCCCTTGAGCGCATGAGCTGTCTGAGCCACCTCACCAAGCTGGTCCGATTGCAACTGATTCTCGAGTTCTGCCAGCATCCCTGGAGCATCCTCGGATACGATTTCAGCAAGCTCGATGAACATTTCCTCATCCCCCCCCACACGTTCAAGGGCATCGGAAAATTGAGTTCGCTCGGCTTCGCTTAATGTTGACATAATTCATTCACGCCTTGATTTTGGGATCGTAACCAGATTTTAGGGTCGCAGCTTCCATCCGACGATGACGCCGATTCCAAATGCCCAACAAGCAGCGACATCGGGATTATCCTTGGCATACGCTTTGACCAAGCTAAAAACATCCTGAGCAGGTTCTTTGACGTAATGCGTTGCTGCACCCTGGGCAGCCTCACCCGCCCCGGCCGCAATCCGGCTGGCCGTCTCTTTTGCCTGATCCGATCGTGTCGGGGACTTGCTATTTTCAGTAGGAATATTTGACATTGATTTTACCTTGGGTAAACCGGGGGACGCTGGTCGGAGTCGTGCGTGGAACCGCTCCACGCTGACGGTCGACGTAAATCAGGATCATCGTCCGAGAACGAATCACGCCGAATCTGGTTTCGAGGTGAGGTTTTCGGCGACACCAACGTGGCCTTTAACCACCGCAAATTTTCAGCAAACTCGGACTTGCTTTCACTCATCGCCGCCGCTGCAGCGCTGACCGCTTTCAGCGCGATCCAGCCGAGCAGTGCGACGATTGCAAAAAACACCGCTCCAACGATCAACAACGAAGCGCCCGCTGTTAGCTCAGTGAATTCTGACAGCAAAAAGCCGCCACCGATCATCAGCACTGTCAAGGCGGAACCTGCCAACGCAATCGCAATGCCGCCACAGGCGACAGCTTGTGAAAGCTTGCGTTTGGCCGCCTGGCTGTCGACCGACAACAACTGCATTTGCAGTTCAAACAGGTCGAGGACGTCTTCGGTCACCCGCTGGAAACTGGACTGTTGATCGCGTGATTGTTCAGTCATTAGATTTACCAATTCTTTCGTTTGACGAGCCAACCGATCACGACTCCGACGGCCATCGCGGTAGCAACAGCGATCGCGGGCTGGGCTTCGATGGCGTTTTGAAGACGTCGAGGAATTCGATTTTCTTCTTCCTCGATCGCCAGCATGTGTTCTCGCTGCAGCCCACTCGGCTCGGTGCGGCGACGATGTTCTAGAGGGGCGATCATGATACGCGGTGACTCCTGTCTTTAAGAATCGAGTCGATAGGATACTTTGACGAAAATGCGTTAGTGAAGTGATTCGCCGCCATCGTCGTCGCTTGCCTTAGCAACAACGTCGCGACCGCACCGGCGATCCCGCCTAACATGCCTCGCTTGGCGGGAGCACTCGGCTGCGAGACACCTTCGTGGTGAACCACAACCGTGTCTCGCTGCTTTTGCTTGGCGGGAACCAACCAATAACCGACGACCATCGCGGCCGCCAGGATAGGCAGCGGTCGACGTGACATGTGGTATCGCCAATCCGACAATTGTTTGACCCGTTGCCGCGCGTCATCGACATCGTAGGGCAAGTCGGTGCGGATCTCACGCATCCGCGAACGAATCGCCTCGGACTGTTTTTCGGTTGCAAGCGTAGTGGCCATGTCTATTTCTTTCGACCCAAGAACAAGAATGCACCCGCAGCGATCCCCAAACCAAAGGCGATCGCCAATGTCTCGCCTGGTCGTGTGCGTACTCGCTCGGCCACCTTGGCTGAGTAATCACCGGATTGAGCCGCGAAACGCTGTGCTTGCTCTTTGGCAAACTGACTCGCCTCGGCAGCCATCTTTTGAGCGGCATCGCTGTATTGCTGAACCGTTTCGGCCGCTTGGTCGCGGACGCCGTTGCTGAACAAGCTATCGAGAAACCGTTCGACTTCGCTGCGTGTCGCTCCGGTTTTCTGCTGGACCACGCCGACCAATCGATCCGCCGAACCTTCGGCGCGACGCAAATCATCTTCGGTCAGTTGCGCCCAGTGCTCTTTCAGACGCCCCTTCACTTCGTTCCAGTGACCTCTAAGTTGTTCTCGATTTGGCATGAGTCTCTCCCTCGATTGTCAGCACACATGTATTTTGTTTATCTGCGTCTTGACCCTGCCGTTCGGCAAAGTCTTGAAGTGCGAAGCAACCGTTCGCCCCCATTCGCAGCTAGCAGGCCAGATGAAGCACATCACGTGCCAAACCGTCGGCACTCGTTCCCGGTGACAATACTGCCGTCTCGCCGACCGCTAGCGATCCAGCTTGATTTCTGACCACCCGAACATGGAACTTGAAACAGCCCCCCCCAGAACTTGCACCCCATCCGGCCAAGCTGTGCGATCAGCGACCACGCCCCGAGCCTGCTGGACAACGGACAACGTGCGTTCCCGCAAATGGCATCTGCTTTAGTAGCGTTCGCGTTTTTACTTCTAAGGACGCTGTCCAGTCGCCTCCTGAGCGGAACTTTGCTCCTCGAGCCTGATCCTGGCCTCGGGGTCTTTGAAGACCAACGTGCGGTATGGAAACGGAATTTCGATTTTCGCATCATCCAGTTCCCGCTTGATCGCCGCAATTACTTCGTCGCGGCTGCGACGAATGTCAAGCGGCTTGGATCCCGTCCACCATGCGACTTCGAAATTGATGCTCGAACTCGCAAAGTCTTGGGCAAAGATCTCGACGGTGCGAACGCCTTCGACCGATTCACATCCCTGAACCGCTTTGCGAATGACTTCACGCGACTTGTCCACGTCCTCGTCATAGGCAACGCCACAGATGATGCGAACGCGTCGCTGGGGTTGGTTGGTCAACACGTCCACGGTGCTTTTAAACAGATTCGCGTTTGGCACGACCGCCAATTCGCCGTCGAGTCGCCGGATCAACGTGTTGCGAATCGTGATTTTTTCGACCCGGCCCGTGAGATCTTCGCAGGTGATGAAATCGCCGCGGTCAAACGGATACCGCCATAGGATCAAAATCCCAGCGAAGAAATTTTCAAAGATGTCTTTAAAGGCGAAACCCACCGCGACCGACCCCAACCCCAATACGGTCAACGCCTTGGATGGGGTCATACCGGGGAACGCAACCACGGTCGCGGTTAACACTCCGACGATCCACACCGCGATTGAAACGAGCTGGTAAACCAAATCCTTTAAACTCGTTCGCAGTTTTCGATTAGTCAGAATTCGGACAATCGACCAACCAACGAATTTTGCCAACAGCGCGGTGACCACCAACACGATCGCAGCGGCGATCAACAAAGGCGATCGCACCAGCAGATCACGCCACAATTCATTTAAACTTTCGCCGATGACCTGTTTACTGGAACTGAGTTCGACCGCACTGTTGACGTCCAGCTTATTGATGACGGCGATCACGTCCTGCGTTCGTCGCGCCGTACTTCCCGCCCATTCGCGATGCTCCTCGGTATCCGCCATGCCAGAGACGGTAACAATGCCGTTGTCCGAATCGATCTCGAGATCACTGTACCAGCCTGATGATTCGAAGATCCGCCGCAACCGCGATGCAATCGCGGAATCCTCGACCACATTTTCAACCTCGACCGTTGGCTGTGACTCAGCCTTGTCGTCGGCATCCACTAAAGAGGCGTCTTGAGCGAACGTCCGCGATGCGAAAACGATGACGAATCCCAGGAGGAGTGCGAAATCGCGAATCAATCGGCTGGGTACATGATGAGTTTGCATTTTGGATTGGATTACGCGAGAAGCAGAAAAGAGGCGATCGACACGGCGAACCCGCGGCAATGATCAATCGGAGTGGTCCGATGCAAAACAATTTTGCCAACATTCTCTTTGATCACATTGCATTCGGCCTGCATTCGGCATGCCATTGCGTTGTCGTGTCACCCCACGCCGTGTCACCCCCGCAGCGGAATGCATCGCATGAAGCTACGCCGCCGAGCAGGGAGAGAGAGAGCGAGATAAATGCTTGCGGTACACAATATGCTCATCTTGGTCATGCTCTGCGGTGACGCGCTGCGAATGGATTGCGTCCCATTACCTGTTAATACATCCCTACTGATAGAAGGCGTCATGATCATGAAACTTGACTCACTGAACAAACTGTACATTCACGAGCTGAAGGACCTGTACAGCGCGGAGACTCAATTGGTCGAAGCACTTCCGAAAATGCAGGAAGCCGCCAGCAATGCCGACTTGAAGCAAGCGTTTGCGGATCATTTGGCAGAAACCAAAACTCACGTTACTCGCTTGGAATCGATCTTTAAAGAACTTGATTTCGAGCCAGGCGGACACAAGTGCGCGGCAATGGAAGGCTTGATCGAAGAGGGCGAAGAATTGATCAAGAGCGACATTGACGCTCAAGTGCTTGATGCCGCATTGATCGCTGCAGCTCAACGGATCGAGCATTACGAAATGGCAGGCTATGGCACGGCGCGTACGTACGCTGAGAAGCTTGGCAGCCAAACGGCAGCTGATACGCTGCAAGAAACGCTCAACGAAGAAGGGCTCGCCGATCAAAAATTGACGCGACTAGCCGAACGCAAAATCAATTTCCTGGCGTTGGGCGCGATCGGTTAACTCAAGCACAGCACGCCCCCTCGTGCCAACCAGACGTGACAAAGAATCTCGCGAGTTGTTTCCCAACTCGCGATCGTCTCGCTGAAAACTGGCATGCCCTTTGCTTCAATCTTTTTCGTGTTGTACTCACTCGGATTACAACCATTGCTCTCCATTTCATGACTCGAACGTCAGCATCACTGGATCTGACTTTCGCCACAAGCTTTCATCACAAGGATTGACTGTTACAATGACCACGCCAAATGTCCAAACTGTCCATGGTGTTTCGCATCCCACCCGTGACGAGGCGATTAAAAATAGCCCGGACGATGCCGCCGAACCGCCTCATGAAACCTCGACGCAAATGTATCGCGAAGAAACAGCCGAGCGATTGATTGAGAATAACGAAGCGGCTCGAGATCAAAATGGCAATTGACTTGATGGTCGCGATCGCGGTCATGACGGTGATCGCAATCGCATGTGGAATGTTTGCCGCCACCTATGCTTATTCGAGCAAGGGGCAACGCACGATCCTGTGCCTGACGCTGGCCGTCTTTGCGATGGTCTATTTTCTGTTTTATGGATCCGGCCAACTGTTCTGGGCCAAACTTGTCCCATTCTCGGCGGCGATCATCTACACCAACTTTGCAGCCATTTTTGCGGCGTTGGCAGCGGGATGGGCATGGCGGTTACCCAACACACCTAGGTGGCGTCGTGGAACACTCGCCACACTGTTGGCCCTCAGTTCCTTGGCTGCGATCAATTGGCCCCTGCTTTCAATCGCAGTCCGGCCACCACCGCAAGGCGGTGATGATTGGGAAAACGGGGTGGCGATGCAAACGTCTTGGGCCACATGTAGCCCAGCCGCCGCCGCGACCCTGTTTCGCGCCGAGGGGATCGATGTTACGGAATCGCAAATGATTCCTTTGTGCCTAACCGATTCGAGTGGCACTCCGACGCTAGGATTGTATCGCGGTGTGAAGTTGATTTCGCAACAACACAACCAAGCGGTTGAAGTGCTGAATGAAACGCATGAGGAAATGCTTGCGAAAGATGATTGGCCGGTCCTGCTGGCGGTCGAGCTACCTTATGGCGTCGAAGATCGTCGTTATGCCGACCAATGGGGCTGGATCCCAGGACTGGGGCATTCCGTCGTTGCGTTGGAAAAACGTCCCGACGGCAGCCTGCTGATCGCCGACCCATCCGTTGGACTCGAATTATGGAACCAACGCGATCTGCAAGTGCTCTGGCATGGCAGCGGAATGCGAGTCAAATAAATCATCGATCCACGTTCTTTGCATGATCGTGGATCGATGACTTTTCAATCAATGGTTTCCTCGAGTGACTGGTTTACTCAGGTGCCGGCACGGATGGTTGGATGTCTTCGACGCCTTTGGGCTCTTGCTTGTCGCGAACGACATTAGGATCACTCAAATCATTTAGCTTCAACGTCAGCTCTTCCTCGGCGTTTTGGACAATCGATTCCGCCTCGCGTTTCGCTTCGCGAACTTCCGCCGCGGCTTCCTCGCGTGCGTCGGCGATGATATCGACCGCTTCTTCTTCGGATTCCGCAACAAGTTCTGCGGCACGCTCACGCGCGGACTCGAGATTCTCTTGAGCTTGTTCCGCTTCTTCACGCGGTGTGGTCGGTTCGCTTTGACAGCCCACGCAACAAACAGTCAACGCCGCGGTGGCAGCAAGGGTAATCATTTTCATGGCAGTTTTTCGAATTGAATATTGCGACGATCCCCGTCGCGATTGGAGGAACAGGAAACAAAGGTCGATTAGGTAACCTTTGGGGAACGTGATCATCGGTGGTGCCCACGCGGGCTAGCCGATGATGGGGTTAGCACTTTGCCAGAGCTTTGTCAGAGCGAAGCATCCGGCTTGGTCGTAGCGGAAGTCGTCACGACTTTTGTTGTATTTTCCGACTGCCCCGAAACTCTCGCGCCAGCTCCGCTACCTTGATTGAGTAACGCAGACCTAGTCGGCGACAGCTTCGAGAATTTCGCGCAGTCGAGGGTCACCTGTTGCCCGTTTTGCGACACTGACGTCAGCTTTTAGCTTGACCATCGCGTCATTGGCTCGGCGAACGACGTTGTCTGCGTTGGTGAACTGGCGCCACACCGCTTGGTTTGCTTCGAGATGAAACTGCACCCAATTCGCATCCGACAGATGCTCCATTCGCTGGCTGGTGTAGCGATCAAGGTCGATTCGTCCTGCGGTGGTCGGTGCAGCACCTGTTTCGCGGGCACCTGTTTCGCGGGCGACCGCTCCGTTACTCGCATTGCGTCGCGCGCTGTTGGCAATAAATTCGTCTTCACCGTCCACCACCACTGCGGGGTCATCCAAATCGATATCGTCATCGCGATCCCCCAACGTATCCCCTTCGGTGCCGGGCGGATCCAGGGGGCGCGGGTTGTTGATGTTGTAGTCCACGTCGGGGTCAAAGTCGTTGCTGTCGTAGATTGAATCTTCGGCATACGGCAATGTGGCGGAGCGAGTCATCACTTCCCGTTTGCTAATGCGATCGGACGCGGGCGGCTGCAACCCACGCTGGCCCGCCGCGGCAGCGATCGCTCCTTCGACACCATCTTCGATCGCGTCCGCCCGATTGCGTGACTCCCTTGCCGTCTCGTCGATGTAATCATCAACGCGATAGGGTGCCACTTCCAAACGGGTCGCGGGGGCAATCAGCTCATCATCAAGCCCTGGGTCGTCACGACCGGACGGCGTTTCCGTATCGAAACGTTTTAGCCCCTCCGCAGCGGTTCTTGCTTCACCACCGGCCGCGACGTCACGTCGTTGCTCGCGTTGTCTGGCGGCCCTCTGTGCCGCCATCGACGCTTGATTTCCAACCACAGGATCAAGCGAACTTGCGATCGCTTGGCCCACCGCTTCGGGGCTTGGCAACGATGTTGATTCCGAGTCGCTTTCTTGATTCCGAGCAGACTCGCGGTTCGTCGTCTGCGTCGCGCGATCCACATGCCGCCATCCAAATGCTTCCAATGCGTCGATCAACTGCGATGACTGGCGAGCAATCGCTTTGAACGTTTCGGCTTGTGCCGGTGTCTCGGCCTGTTTAGCGGCTTCGATCGCCAACCGCTCCGTCAGACTGGCGTCACTCCAGATCACTCCCGCCAGTGCCCAATCACTAATCTGACCAGGCGATCCATCGGGGACGGCGGAACGAGCCTGAGACGGTTCATCGGCACGGACCGTGACCAAGGTCGCGATCGCCAAGGCCAGATAGGCAAAGAAGAATACAAGCGTTCGTTGATTTTGCATTTGGGTCACCCAAGGGGTTAGTGAAGTTGAAAACGATTCAATGATTTCAACTTAGAATCGATAGATCGCGGCAACTTCAGCTGCCTCGCTTGAACCATCATTCAGCTTGCTGAAAACATCTCCGCCGTTTCGCAGTGTTTCGATCACGACTTGGTTGACGCGATTCAGTTCACGTGCGCCATCGCGAATCATCACGGTATCAATCCGACCATTTTTCGCTGCGTCCAAGACGTCTGCGATATCGCTGGACCCCTTCGACTGCGCGACCGCGGTTCCGAACCGGTCTTCGAATTTGTCGTGCTGCGCCCCCAATATCGGAGCGATCGCTTTGTGAGCGTGATCGCGAAGCTCGACCTCGCTCCACTGCGACGGACTGGCCCCTACTTTCGCGTCCACACTGACGTCGCTGACCGCCCGCAGATGACCGTTGACCTCTTCGGTTGCGACCACGACTAGTGGCAAGCCTGTGTTGTACATCGCGCCGACAACTTCCTCGCCAACCAATGACAAGTAATGTTCACGATCGGCTTCGATTTTGTCTTCACCCTGGCCGTGGCCATGGAACATTGCCGTCGATGACCCTCCGGCATTACCGATACTTTGGTGACTTCGGTTTTGCAAGCTCACCTCGGGATCTCGCGGCAAAATCAAATCGTTGAACTTGGCTGGCAGCGAATCGGTTTCAATCAGTTCAAGCGACTCACCGCGACGCTGATACAATTTTGCTTCATCCCAGGTCAGCGAAAGCACGAAGTAGCGATCGCGGTTGCCTTGTTCGCGAATCAGCGGCAACAACAAAAATGTTTCACCGACATGGACGATTTCGTCCACTTCGCGATTCAAGCGAAACATTTGACACTCATCCGGCGTTACGAAAATCGCGAGCCCTTCGCCTTGATGCTGCCAGAAATTGCTTACTCTGACCGCCTCTTTAACTTGATCTAGAATTGCATCGTCGTGATCCAGCGACTTCAGCTTTTTGCTGGCGTCGTTAAGTAGATTCTTGAGCCGAATCGATCCTTGCTGAGTGTCCGGCCCCGAGCGGTGGGTACGCATCAGAATCGAAACGCATGGCTTGGCAGTGATAGAGGCGAGTTCTTCGAGGTCACCAGGTTTCAGTGTTTGCAGTATTGTTTCGCTGGTTGTCATAGCCATCGGGCGTTCCCTTTTTAGCGTGAGGAGCGTTTTAGTCTGTCATCACCCCAACCGTGCAAACGGGATGCCGAGATCGGCAAAACCAGTGGTTTATCGAGATCGGCTAGGCTCGACCGCCAACCCAATTGCCGGTATCGAGAACGCGTTGGCGATACAGTGGATCGCGAAGCAACCAGACCATCGAGCGAAAACGATCCGACAACAGTTTCATACCACTTTGATCGTTCAACGCTCGCTTGCACTGGCGTCGAAGCGTTCCGGCGTGCCGCACCAATAACCGGCGATGCGAATCACATTTCGTTGACAATGCCACCTTCGCCATCATTTCCATCATGTGGATCGAAGCATTGCGATCGGCGGCGACATAAGGCCGTAGCTGATCAAAAACGAGCGAGGCAAAATCGCTAAACGTTTCGGGTTCCGCCACGATCCGCAGTTGATGGCCCGAATCGTAGCGATAAGCATCAGGCATCTCACGCTCGGCTAAATGCTCGAGTGCCGATTGCAGCCAATCCATGCAATTGATGGCGGTAAAAGGATCATTGACTCCAGGTGAAAGCGCTCGCTCGGCCACTTCGACCAGCTGGTTGAACACGAACCGCAGGTTTTGCTTTGCAGTCCGCTGAGCCCCCGATACAAAGGTTGCTCTTAATTGTTCGACAATCTCGTCGCTGACGCGTGAATCCGGCGATGCCAACATCAATACATTGCCTGGAGTGATAAAATCACCCGCGCGAAAACGCATGCGGATCGTCAGATCGTTATCGACCGCGATTTTCATTACGCCGTCGGTATCAACAAACTCAACATACCCGGAACCTTTGGAGCGAATCGTTTTTGCGGTCTCATATAACATCTTCGGAAGATTCGACTCGACTTGCCGCTCCGTGACATCGTCGTGTGGCTTGCCGATACGCGCGGGAAATTGATCGTCAATTTGTCGGTTCAAATCGCCTCCGATCCCCGCGACGATATTCGAGATGTGAATGCTCTCGGGAATATGGTGAATAAAGTAGATCAACACCGCAACACTGAGGATCGCCAGCATGATCCCGACGATCACGGCAATATGAGGCACAAACGCCGACGCTAACTCTTGCTGCCCCGCGTCACCGTGCGGCGCCGACTCGGCGTTACGAACGGTTCGCAGCACCATCAAACAATATAAAAACGTCGAAATAAACACGCCCAAGGTGACTTGGTTTCCTCGGTCCCGCATAAAGTTATTCAGCAGCCGCGCCCCGACTTGCGATGTTGTATAGGAGATCGACAGGATCGTCATCGAAAACGTCACTCCCGCCACGGTGATCATCGACCCTGCGACAGTTGACAAAACGGCACGGGCTCCGGCGGGTTCGTTTGCGTACAACCAACCAATCTTCTCTAACCATTCCGATCCCAATCGGTTGTCCATTTCGGTCGTGACGAACGACAACACAAGGGCTCCGATTGCCAACAACGAAGGGATAAACCAGTAGCTATCGCGAATGCGTGATGTCCATGTGATGATGAGAGCTTTCATGAGCCGCAGTCACGCTGCATAGGTCCTCGGTAGAAAAGATGATGAGCCCTCGATGACCGGCCGCCGATCGCAACAGCAAATCGCAGACACCCTAAAACAACCGACGCGTGAATCCATCCTTCGATCGATTCACGCGTCAGCGTTCATTCGTTATTGCGTCCAAACCGCCGTCAGAGGTTTCGGGATTCAACCCGCTGCATCCTTACTTGCAATCAAGCCCGACTGGGAAGCAGGCGGCATCAACGACGAAGCAATCGATGTTGACTATTCTTCGTCGTCAGGAACGCTGACATCGACGTCCGGAACCGAAATTTCTTTTTCTTTCATGTTGACGTCAACGTCAGGCACGTCGACTTTCTTCTTCTCCATCGAAACGTCAACATCGGGGCCGTCGACATCATAGGCAGGCAATTTCCCTGGGTCGCCATCGACATCCACATCGACGTTGGGCATCCGCCCCTCTTCGGTCTTATCGACGTCGCAACCGACGGTCACAAACGCCATCAACAAAGCCGCAGTAAGACTCGCAAATTTCTTGATCATGATTTTTTTATCCAACAGTTCGTTGGTGACCGGCAGCACAAACAAACGGTGATTCGACAAGCAACAGTCCGGTTAACAGGCCACCATTTGCAAGCACCGTGCCAACTTTGACCGACATGCAATAAATTGCCAATTTCGTCCAAATCTTGGCAAAACAACCTCATCTCTGCTCAATCATCCCTCAACATGGTTGATTGCAATTCAGATTGCGAAGCTCGGATGACGTTTGTGGCCTATCTCGGACGGCTAACAGAAGAGCGACCTGGCCTTGGAACTCGCCCGGTCGCGGCGAGTGAAACGTGCAAAATTTACCGGGCGGCTCGCGCCGCTCCGCTACAGAAAACTCTCGCTCGGCGTCAAACGCGCTGGCACCGGGCGCTAGGCGATGTCCCGTACCATCGATGGCGATTCGATCTTTCGCCATGTGAACACGGTCAATGGTGGGATATTGATCGGGATGAACTCGGTCTCGGCGGGACCGAACAGCGGACGTGCAAAACGTTCGACATCCGAACGAACTTGATAGGCAATAAACTCACCCCCAGGCTTTAGCACTTGATGAATCGCGTGAACGAGGTCTTTCGCTACTGCGGGTGGAATCGCGCTGAAAGGCACCCCCGACACGATCACGTCGGGGCGTCCAAATTGATGTTGCTCGAGCAACGCCAGCAGATCGGTCGCATCCCCGATCTGAGGTGTGAATCGTGGATCAGCAATCTCGTCCAGCGCTTCGCGGAAGGCATCGGTTTTCTCAATCGCAAGCAGGCGAGCGTCCGGACGCATTTGTGACAATAGCGACAGTGTGGTCCCCCCGGCTCCTGGGCCAAGTTCGACCACCGATGAAGCTCGGCGGACACAGTCGCGATCCGCAATGTTGTCCAGCAAGAAGGGCGAGCTTGGACAAATCGTGGCAACCTGGCTCGGCTGCTTCATCCAAGCCCTGAAAACATGAAACGCCCGCTTTGCAAACGAAGTCGTCTGCGGTTGTCCGATTGATAGAGGCATTTGCTAATCCTGCGTTGGTTGCTGATGTATTTTCGATGGGTGTAAATGGATTCGGAATTCATCGATCGCGACCCTTCGCTGGGGATCAAACGCCCTACCATCGCTGCCAACCCCATTCGCCATGAACCGGACGAAGCTAGGTTGAAAGACCTCGGACACCGCCGAACGAATGGGCACGATGCGACTAAAAGCAAGTCGAAAAGCAAACGTTGTGCCACCGCAATCAAGAGTTGAAAATGAAGGCGTGGGACGCAGTGAGGCGTGCAAGAAATTGCAGGTTGCCAGAATCAGGCAAAAGGGAAAGACGCGTCACGCAAGTCAGCTGCGACGCTGGAAATCGTCGTAGCCCACGACGCGTCGGCAAGAAAACACTCGCGTAGCGCCAATGTCGATGACACTGCGAGCTAACGCGTTGTTTAAAAAAAGAAGTAGGTCGCGCGGCAACGATGGCCGCACGACCCAGGGGAGCGATTCGAAGTTTAACCTCGCAGCTTCCAGCCTACGATCAAACCGAGCCCGAAGCACCACATCGCCGCGACATCCGGCTTTTCGTGCGCGTATTCACTAAGCCGTCCCATGATATCCTTGGCTGGCTCGGTGACATAATGAGTGCTGCACTCTTGCAATTTTTCAGCAGCCGCCTGGGTGGTCGGAGAGGCAGTCGAGCCCGTACGTTGGCCCGACTTTTCGCTACGCATCGTGGGTGAGTTCATGAATCAGTTCCTTTTTGTAGATTTTGTTTGTGAGAAAATGTTTGGGTAACGAGATAGAAGGATTCGCGATTACGCGGTTTCGCTAATCGCCGATCGAGCAATCCGGCCGGACCTAGCGCGACCAGCGGTCACGCCACGTGGGTTCGGGTTGCCGGCGACCTGCGATCGATAACCCGATGGCGATCCCGGTAATTAAGCCGACTCCCAACGCCGCCACCACTGATTCAAGCGGTCGCTGCGAAAGCACTTCGGTGGAATGCTCGTATCCTTCGCGTGCTCGGCGAGCGACTTGCTCGTAACCTTCACGCATCGATTCACTGGCGGTTTCAGCATAGTTGGATGCCATTTCCGAGAACTGGCCACTCTGCGAATCACAATTTTCACATGCCTCACTCAGAAATGCTTCCACCTGCTCGCGTCCCTGGCCTGTCTTCTGTTGGATCAGCCCGATCAATTGGTCCGTATCGCCTTCGACTTGACTCAGTTCGTCATCCGTGATCTGGCCGTACTTTTTCTTGACTGCACCAGTAATCGAATTCCATTTGCCGCTAATTTCTTGCTTCGTAACCATGAGTCACCTGTGTTGAGAAAGTGGGTGTTTTGTAGATCCAGCGTTAGCAAACACCGTCGCTATTGCTAACATTTCGCCACGATGTTGTTTGAAACGATTGACGTTCATCAAAACCATCGAGCTCGCTGTCGTTGACGAAAGCAGTAACCGATGCAATTGGCGTACCGATGAACGGGACGGGTGGGCACAGTCAAATCAATTCGGGTGAATCAATTCTAAAAAGATTCATTCGAGATCCGCTGCCGCGGCGAATCGGTCGATCCGCCGATTGAAGCCGCATGTGTGAAAAACAATCAAACTGGGCGTCCGCCGCACATCCCCACTATATCGCGCCCGCTATATCGCGCGAGGCTCGCCCGTCGCTCAGGCGGTCGAGACTGCGGGCGGCTGCTCACTGTTGGGCGATTTTTGGACGTCCGCAGCGGTGTTTGCCCACACGCCTTGAGACGTCAAATTGGTGTTGCCGGTAATGGTTGCGATCGAAACATCCGCGGCATCACGCCCGACGCCGATGCGTACCAACCCGCTAACCGGAGCCAATTTCGTGGGATCAAACAAATACCATTGGCCACCGAGATAAGCTTCCACGAATCCGTGGAAATCGGGTGGCTGCAAATCGACGGCATACCCCGCAACGTAACGTGCCGGAATCCCGATGCCACGGCACAGTGCGATGGTTAAGTGGGCGTAGTCACGGCACACGCCCGTTCGTTGCACCAACACATCGGCCGCGGTCGTCGTCGCATTGGTACTGCCGGGCGTGTAATCGAGATGATGGTTCACCCAATCACAAACCGCCTGGACTCGCGCGAACCCACGGTCGAGAGTGCCAAACTCTTCAAATGCGAAACGCAACAATAGGTCACTCTCGCAATACCGACTTGGATTCAGATAGGTCAGCACATCAGGCGGCATATCCGAGACATTGGATTCGGTCACTTCGGTCGATGGATCGACTTCGGGCGTCAATTCAACCGTCGCTCGGTATTTCACTTTCAGGGTGCATGGCTCGACAACAATCCGGTGCATGCGATTGCCTTCACCGCCAATACGATATTGCTCGACGTTGAGCGCAGGGTCAAAGCTGAGATCTTCGGAAACAACGCTCTGATGTGCCGTGGTCGCGGCAGCAATCTGCAGCAGAAAGGTACTCGGAGAACGGACGTCATAAACGAGGTCACTTCCCACATCCACTCGTATCATCGCAAGCATCTCATACAAGAAATAAATTTATGCAAAATTTCAATTGGCAACCGTTGCCATGAATCAAGAAACGCTCAACAGGTGTTCTATTAGCGACAATAATTTGTCCATCTCGACCGGCTTGGTGTGATATTCGGTGCACCCAGCTTCGATCGCTCGCTCGCGATCGCCCGTCATCGCGTGGGCAGTCAATGCGATCACCGGCACGGTGATCCCTTGTTCGCGAATCTGCTTCGTTGCCTCCCAACCGTCGAGCTCGGGCATATTCATATCCATCAGGATCACGTCGGGGCTATCGGCTTGGGCATGTTCAATCCCATCCTTCCCGCCGGTGGCAGTGACAATGTCAAAGCCGCGTCGCTCGAGTCGACGTTTCAAGACATCACGGTTATCGTCGTTGTCGTCAACGATCAAAATACGAGGCATCGGTGTGTTCCTTTATTGATTTTGTTTTGCGGCGGACCGGCAAAGTCACAGGTTTCGCCCCCATATCGTCTACTCTGTCGTTTTCCGCATCAGGAATGCAGATCGCGTTACCGCGGATCAGGCTAGCTCTTCCGTCAAACCTGCAGCCATGATCCTGCACGCCCGATTCCTGCAGGCCACTGAATCCATCAGAACATTCTTTTGACAGGGAACTAGGGATAGGCAACTACTGCGCCGTTGATTGTTGTTTTTCAATTTCTTTGCTCGACTCGGTCTTGGTCGCCTCGGACTCCGTCGAATCCTTGGCGGGTCGCCGAGTCAAATGGGTCACTAAATGACGCACTTCGTCTAACAACTTTCCGCGACTCAGCGAACCTTTTGCCAAAATCCGCTCGACGCTGCCATTTAGTCGAGCGTGATCCTCGCTCGTCAGTTCCATCGCGGTCAGCACCACCACCGGAATGGAAATCCACTGGGGATCCGCTCGCACCACTTCCAAAAACTCGAAACCATCCATTTCCGGCATCATTAAATCGAGCAAAACCACGGCTGGAATTTCACCACGCACACAATCCAGCGCCTCGCGGCCGTTGCCGGCCTGGATCACTCGCCAACCTTGGTCTTCCAGGGTACGGGCGACCGCTCGCCGCGTGGTTTCATCGTCTTCGACCAACAACACATACGATTGGTCGCTCTGCATGTAGCGACGCAGCATCGAAACGAGTTTTTGTCGATCGATCGGCTTGACCAAATACTCGGACGCGCCGAGCATGAACCCCAAATCGTGATCGTCTTTGACCGACTGCATGATCACGGGAATATCCGCCAAATCGTTGTCCGCTTTCAGCGACGCCAACACCGACCACCCGTCCACCTTGGGCATCATCACATCCAAGATGATTAAATCGGGATGGCACTGTTTGGCGCGGGCTAAACCCTCGGCTCCATCGGCAGCAGTAACCGGGCGAATCCCTTCGGCCACCAACACACGCGTTAAAATATCACGAATCGCGGGATCATCATCGATCACCAAGACCACACTCGCACTCTCGGCCAGCGGTGTGGCACGACGTGCCGATATCGTTTCTGCCGCAGCGGATTCGTCACGCTCCTCCGCCGCCTTGGCTGTATCAACCTTGTTCAAGTTTTCAGGCAACGACACGGTGAACGTTGTTCCTTCGCC
This sequence comes from Novipirellula rosea, assembly GCF_039541335.1. Classification (NCBI taxonomy): domain Bacteria; kingdom Pseudomonadati; phylum Planctomycetota; class Planctomycetia; order Pirellulales; family Pirellulaceae; genus Novipirellula; species Novipirellula rosea. The sequence continues at coordinate 96,289 of NZ_BAABGA010000031.1, forward strand.
CTGGACACTCGACACCTCAACGCTGCCGCACATCAATTCGGTGAAACGTTTGATGATCGCCAACCCCAATCCCGTCCCGCCATATTTTCGCGTGGTCGAGGCATCGACTTGAACGAACGGCTGAAACAGCTGCGACACTTGCTCGGGCGTCATCCCGATTCCGGAATCAATCACCTCGAAACGCAGCATGTTGTTGCCAGCGTGATTATTGCTGTCGTCGTCATCGCCAGCGACTCGCGAAACGTGTAATCGGATCAGCCCGTTCTCGGTAAACTTACTTGCATTGGACAACAGGTTGTAAAGAACTTGACGCAGCTTCATCACATCCCCCACCATCGTCGAAACATCGTCATCGATCTCGACTTGTAAGCGATTGTGATTTTTCTCAACGAGGGCTTCGACCGTGGAAACGACCTCATCGATCGCATCGGCGACCTCGAACGATTCGGGGAACAATTCCATTTTCCCGGCTTCGACTTTTGACAGATCCAGCACGCCGTTAACAAGTTCGAGCAGATGTTTTCCTGCGGAGCGAATTCGTTTCAAGTCAGGAATAAAATCGGGAACCTGTTGATCTTCGGCCTCTTCGGCCAACAGTTCGCTGTACATGATCACGGCATTCAGAGGCGTCCGCAGCTCGTGACTCATATTGGCCAAAAATTGGCTCTTCGACTCATTGGCGGCTTCGGCTGTCTCTTTGGCCAGCTCTAATTCTTGGCGTGACCGCAACCGCGATGTGATGTCGTTAAACGTGATCACAGCCCCTTCGACAACATCGTTATTTTTCAGTGGAAACGATGAATATTCAACAGGCACTGACTTGCCGTCGAGTCGCCAAAACAATTCATCATCCACGCGGCAACCATCGCCCACGCGAGACGATTTGTAAATCGGACACTCGGTAACCGGAAAGGGATCGCCGTCCGAGGTAGTGTGATGCACTAAATCGTGCATATTTTTTCCCAAGAAGTCATTCGGTTTGCCACCCAGGATCAACGCGCCTGCACGATTCATAAACGTGCAAATTCCTTCGGTATCAATTCCGTAAATGCCCTCGCCAGTCGATTCCAACAAGCGTTGGTTGTAGCGTGCCAGCTCGTCCTTTTCACGAACATGGCGTCGCGACATATCGGCGGACGATGTCTTCAAATTCCAGTGTCGACGAAGCAGATAATAGGTCCCCAACACCAGCAACGACGCGAGCAGCGTCGACAGCAGTAACGAGATCCGAGTGATCGCTAGACGATTCTGCAGTGCGTCGCTGCGCTGCGTCAGCAACTCGTCTTCGGCTTGCTCGATCTCATGAACCAATTCGCGAATGTCGGCCATTTGCTGTGTCCCCACCCGGAGCACCGCTGCCGCTGCGATCGAGTCAGGTTCAGGATTTTGATAGGACAACACAAATTGTTGCATCAGCTCGATCTTAGGTTCGATCAAGTTCGATAGCGATTTAACTCGCTTTTTCTGTTCCGGGTTATCGAGCGTTAATTGCATCAGCTTGGATTGTTGCCGTTCCGCTGCGGCAATCGCACGATCAAATTGGTTGCGATAGATCTCGTCATCCGAAAGCAAGAAGCCTCTACCCGCCGATTCAGCTTGGCTCAACTCGGCACGAATTTCCTGCGTCACCGCCAGCACTTGCCGCGACTGGGACACCCAATCCGCCGACTCAGCGGCTCGTTGCACGTTGCGATAAGTCATCCATGAGGTGCCGATCAAAAACGCTAAAGCGGCAATCAGACCCGCCGGAGCCAACCAGCGTTCCCACTTGGAGACGACATCGAGAATGTCATCACGAGACATGACTGGCCTCTTCGATGCTGGAATTGGGGGGATCGAACGATTTCGGAGGATCGGGTGTCGTGTTATTTACAGTCGCTTGATTCATCTCTTTGAGCAGCACATCGATTTGATGCTTGGTTTGTGCTAACGAAGTGGTCAGATAACTTGCCCCCGCTTCCCGAACGCGAACCAACAACTCGTCATAGTCTTTTATTTTGCCGAGATACGTGACCACAATTGGCACCGATGGCTGGCTCGCGCGAATCTCGTTACACATGTATTTCAACTGGGGCAAACCGCCTGGTGGCAACACCGATAGCACCACGATATCAGGCTGGCTCTCGCTAATTTTCCCGACCACTTTTGAAGGCAACTCTTTGGTGGTGCTGAGATCGACTTCACACTCACCGTCGATCAACCGCGACAACATTGCCAACGCGATTTCTTCGGATTCATGGTGAATGGGATGGCCAAACAGACGTCGACGCGGAGGAGTGCACAGAGCGCTCTCGTCGCAACCGGTCACCGAGTCGTCGCCTCGATCCTCGGACGATACCTGCTGGGCGTCCTTCGCAGCGGCACTCTCCGTCGCATCCGCTTGCTCACTCTCATCGAGAGCAAAGGATTCACGTGTCGCCTTCCAAATGAATTGTTCCTCGGCGGCGCTGATCGAATCCTTGCCTCGCTCGATCCGAGTCCAACTGAGCGCAGGGATCAAGACTTCGTCAAACGCTCGCTCCTGACCAAATTCGTTGGCATATTGCTTGTAAACCCGTCGCCCCTCAGTAAAATCCTGAGCCAACAAACGCTGAAAGAATTGCAGACGCGCATCCAACACGGGCTGCTCGGCAAGCAATACCTTGAGCGAACGGAGATGCGGCAAATGTTGACCGAGCACGACCAAACAGACCGTCAACGGCGTCGACAACAACAATCCAACCGGCCCCCAAACCCACGCCCAGAAAAGGGCCGCAACCAATAACGCGATGGGCGTAAGCCCCGTGGTCTTGCCGAACAACACAGGTTCAATCACGTTGCCGGTCACGAGTTCGCTGACGGTAAAGAACACCAGAACCGCAATGGGCTGCGTCCATCCCGTCGACGTGGCAACGCTGACCAACAACGGAAACAATACCGATGCGGGACTGCCAAGAAAGGGGATAAACCGAAAACAGAGCGTTAAAAATCCCCACAACGGAGCGTAGGGAACATCCATTAAATACAACCCCACCCCGAACCAAAGCCCAAAGCCCGCGTTGACTAACAACAAGTTCAGTAGATACTTGCTAACGCGTTCGGCGGTGTCTCGCATCAACCGCGTGGTACCCGTTAACGCCGCATCCCCCATCAACGAGATCAATCGGTAGCGAATGTCCTCGCGTCGCAACAACAGAAACATGACCAACACAATCACCAACGCTGCGTTGGCGATCGGCTCTACGATTGGCAACAACATCTCGGTGGCCGCCGTGAACGGACTTTCGGGTTCACTTGCGACCACGATTTGCGGAGGCGGGGCCGTGATCTCTTCAACCACCGCAACCTCATCATCCGACGATCCGAGTTCCGCCACTGCACCTTGCTGGGGAAACAATTCGTTGAACATGTTGGAAAGTCGGCTGACCGTCGAATCTTCGCGAAGCTGAAACGCTTCGAGCTTCGTCTTGATCTCGTGCTGATGATTAGGCAAATCGGCCGCCAACGTCTGAACTTGCGACACCAATGCCCATGTCGCCAATCCAATGATCGCGAATGCAAGTCCGCTGGCCAGCAACACTGCAGCCAAACGCCCCAATTTCCATTTTTCCAATACAACGACCAAGGGCGTCAGAATGAACGCCAACAGCACGCTCAAGGCGATCGGCACGAGCACCGGTTTGCCGAAATACAGCAACGCTAACACCATCAACACGGTGCCGAGACTAAAGAAAACTCGGCCGGTGGCCGATTCGCGATCACGTTGGTTGGTCAACCGCCATGCCCTATTGAAGAGAAGAACACATTGCAGAACATGCAACTCGCTGCCTGGTAGAAAATTGGCAAAGTTGCGTGGCGAGCAAGCAAACGCATTTACCATGCCGTGCTACGCAATACTGCGACAGATTGCTGCTTCAGCGTCCCCGAAGGGGCCAGAGAGCGAGTGAGATTTCATCCCAACACGATGGCGATGCAGGTGACAAGATCCTCTGGGCTCGCTGGGTTCTCTGAGTACGCTGGGTTCTCTGAGTAACCGAGAAGACAAGCTTTTTTCAGAGGCACCGTTATCGCGTCACGACGTCAACTGAATTTGGGGCCGTTCTCTTGGACTTCGCGATACAGACGGCGAAGGGTCGGTGAAATCCGCTTGTTCGGCCACGGCTGCTCATGCACCGTGTACTGGAAATCGCGGTTCGCAACGCTGGCGACCTGATCTAATCGCTGGACGACCTGTTGAGTGCGAATTTTGTCCAAAGGCTTTGTCAAGAACACCGTTCCGCCAGCACTCTGTACGAACGATCGAATGTCGTCGTCCTGCAGACTGCTGATTACGATCACGGGGATGGATTTTAGCTGCTCGGATCGGTGATGCCGCAGTGAACACAACAAATCCAGTCCGCTGGCAACGGGCATTTCGATATCGGTGACAATCAGCTGGGGCTGCAACCTTTTGACTGCGTCCCACGCGTCTTCACCATTCGCCGTCGTCGTGCATGCGTAGCCACACTCCGCGATCCAACTGCGCAGCAATTCACGGGATGCGCGTAAATCATCCGCGATCACGCACTGAGGAGAAATAGGATCGGCGACGTTGCTCATAAAATGCTTACCACAATATTAAATTCGCCTTGGTTGGCGTCTGCTTCCATTCCGTCTTTAGAAGCAATTGGCGGGCCAACCTCCGCCGACTGCTGCCTCGACCGACTCAATCGTTCGTCCCCCCAAATGTGCGATCGTTCGCTACGGAAGATCCCTAAAAATCGTTTCGTACACGCCCATTTTCCCACGACGCTGCATCACCAAGCGGCCTGAGTCCTCGCGAATTATTCATACAAAAACAATTCGTGCTACGGGTGTGATCGTTCGTATGGCAACCGGTTGGCAGATTACAGTTCGTCGATCAGCGACCGTCACACAGACGCAGCGGCCGCAACGATGTCCTTGATCGCACGTGAGGGTTCAATGCCGAATACTTTGCCGAATACTTTGGCACTAAACGGGTGGCGTCTGTAGCTGGCATTGGGCGAGGGCCCCCGAACCGGCTTTGTTCTCATCCGGCCGTTCCGACATGCGGCGGTTACTCTTCTGGCGGAGGCAGAGCGGGTGGCTTGGCGAGATGCGATTCACGCAGCTTCAACGACCGCGAGATCAACCAACACAATAACGCCCATACTAAACCCGCAACCCAACCCGCCAGCACGTCTGTCGGGTAGTGCACCCCCATATAGACGCGGCTAAACCCAACCAAGACGGTCACGGCCATCGCCACGGCGATGACATAAAACCGCACCCAAAAATGACGTAGCACCGGCACCACCAATACGGCGAGCGTTAGATAGACCACTGCAGCCATCATCGAATGTCCACTCGGAAAACTGCTGGTGTAGACGAGCGACAGATGAGGTACGAGATCAGGACGAGGACGGGCAAAGAAATGTTTCATCAGCAGACTGGCGGCGATGCCCCCGAGCGTCGAGACCAACAGGAACCCCATCGTTCGATAAACGCGATTGATCGCCAAGAAGCCGGCCGTGGATGCAATCGCCAACAGCAGAACCGCCATTCCTCCGAGTGCTGTCAAATCACGCCCCACCTCGGCCATCCAAGGAGGACCGATCGGACGCGAAAGGTCATCCGCGGCGCGCAAACTGCGAACCGCCCAACGATCAAACGCATTGGTCCCCCCCTCAAGCACCTCGTCGGCGAGTTCGATGAATCCCCAGGTACCGAGTACGACCGCCAAAAATGCGAGCAAGAGGATCGGTTCGCGTCCCCAAAAAAATCGAATGAGGCGGAAAACGGGCCGGTGCATCTCGTGGATTTTCAATTGGATCATATCGCCGCCTAACAGCATGCTGCATGCCAAAATAGCCATCTGGAGCGTTGAGCGTCGAAAAAGCGAGGACGCCCGCCCTTTTGAAAACGCCTTGCCCCCCGAAGCAGCCAGAGCAAAAAATGCTTCATAACGTTGGCCAAAACGGCTAACTCAATCCGCCGTCTCTGGACTAAGGGGGTATGCCGTTTTTACGCCGTGAAGCCCAATCGCCAGCCTTTTCGCACGCCGAAACCGAGAAAACCCGCGACCAGGGTGGAGCAATCCACAAAAAAAGCCCGTGTCTTGCACTGCAAGACACGGGCTTCTCATTGATCGGGGCGACATGATTCGAACATGCGACCTCCTGGTCCCAAACCAGGCGCTCTGCCAGGCTGAGCTACGCCCCGGTGCGGTAAAAAGAGCGACAAAACCACTCTTTCTGCAGCCGGATACCTTACCAAGAAACGAGACATCGCCCGCCACTTGAAGGTTCGAAGGTTGTCGTGTTTTTATCGGTTTTCTGCAACCCCACTTAACACCAATTTTTCATAGATTTTTTGAATTGGTTTTCACCCCATGTCCACTGTTTCCAGCAGATTCCTGCCGGCACTGCAAGCAGAATGGGGAAACCCCGGAACGAGACGTCCGATTTGCCCACCCCTCGATCGTTCGCCAATCGAGCAGCGGGAAGCAGGAAGCGTCTCTAACCATCAGCGAAAGCTCAAGTCGTTGGTTGCCAAAACGGATCGAAAATCCATGGCAGTACTCTGTAACGAACCGATGCACAGATTTTGCTTGACCGCCATCGTGGCATGCGAGATCATGACGGCGACTCAAGCGGTCGCCTCGCCGGGCAGCTGATCCCGTCATCCTGGCCCCAATCATCCTGGCCCCAGTCTCTTCTCTTGCCATTCCCTCGAACGGACAAATTCGCATGCAAGTCTCACTGCTGCCATCAGCTCCCCGGTACTTTGGACGATCGCGAAATTGCGTGATGTCGATCCTCACCCTACTGATCCCACTGGGATTGATGCCAATGCACTTCGCACAGGCTCAACAAGATCCATTCGGCAGCGACACGAAACCTGCCGCGACGCCAGACACGCCGCCCTCGATGACCACTGGGCCGGATGCGATAGAGCAACAACTTCGCGGCAAGTTATCAGAAAAGACATCGATCCACGTCAACGAAGCGTCTCTCAACGAATTCCTACACCTACTGTCTGAAAAAACCAACACGCCGATGGTGCTCGATACTCGGGCGCTCGAAGAAATTGGATTGTCGCCCCAACAACCCGTTCGCGTTTCGCTTCAAAACGCCAGCCTGCGAACGGTACTAAAGATTTCGCTGAGACCACTTGATCTGACCTACATGATCAAAGATGAAGTCATACAAATCACGACGCTGGAGCACGCAGAAAATCATTTGGTGACAAAAGTCTATGCATTAGCGGATCCGCTGAAAGACAAGGCCGCAAAAGTCATCCGCGCCGTGACCTCCACGGTCATCCCGGATACATGGGAAGTCCTCGGCGGCCCAAGTACGATTGTAGCCATTGAAAGTGTATTGGTCGTCTCGACAACGGAGGAAACTCACGAACAGATCGACAGTTTGCTTCGAAAGATCGAAACCGCGATGCAGACGGGCAAAACAAGTTCGTAGCAGCTCTCGTAGCGTTCGTGCCGCGAGCGGCCCGGCTTCATGGGAATCGCTCGACAAAACTCTTGACGAGTGATGAAAACGAGTTACCCGCGGCTTAGCAGCGACAAAAACACGAAAACCGATGCTCCGATTAAACCTTTTGCTTGACGGGCGAACTCGGCACGCTCTAGACTGATCGGTTGAGCGGAGTCGCCGAAACGTTTCAGCCGCCCCACACCCCTGGTGCATCCATGCGAAAACTGCTGCTGATGACGATACTCAGCCTCATCGCTGTGGCCGCTTCGGCAGAGGTCCCTTCGTCGACGATCCTCTGGGAGAAACCGTTCCAAACTCGATCGGAATCCGCTGCCGACAAATCGCTGATTTTGATACTGGTCACCAACGATGATCCGTTCGATGTGGATGCAGGCGGATGGGCCGGAGAGTTGATCGAGGAACCTCTCGCGGAACTCGCTCAGCAGCGAATGGGTTTCGCAGAGCGAGTCACGACTCAATTTCTGCCCGCCGGCATCCCTTCCGCTTTGACCGCAGGCGAATCGCGAAACGTTCCGGCGCGGGCAATCGTCGCGATTTGCAATCGAGACTACCGGTTGCTTTCGTTTTGTGTCGGCATTCCTGACACCGACGAACTTGTCACGTTGATTGAAGACGCCGAAGAAGTGCAAACGTTGGCGGGCATCCACCAAGAAGCCCCCAAACAATTGATCCGTCAATTAGCCGAGCGAAGTGCCGACCGCGTGGGGCGTCGTTGGCAGCAGTGGATGGTCCAGGCGGTGACCGAGATTGAAAACAATCCGGCGGACGAGGCAGCGGCGGATCGCATCGCCCGTCTCGTGCCGCGATTGGAACAGTCGTACTTGGCTGAATCGCAATTGCGATTTGGGTTGTCGGATCCCGAAGACGCGACGCGACTTGGACTGCTGGAACAGCACGTCTGCACACGGCAACCTTGGTGCGAATCGATCATGCCCTTGGTCGCCAATACGGATTTCCGGCAACACTATCGCAAACTAATCGAACCGATTTGGGGCCATCCCCTGGTCAACGCCGACGCCGACGCCACTGAAGTGATCGATTGGGCGGCGCCCCAAAGCGATCACGCAACAACCAAAAAGGAAGGCGTCTTTGTGCTGCTGCTTCAATCCCCGATCGCTAGTGCAATGGCCCCGATTCAAGAAGAGGGTGATGGCAAGAACGAAGCCAAGCAAAGCCGCGTTGCAAAAGCATGGGATCGTGTTGCGGCACAGGTCGCCAAGTTCCCTAATCGCGAAGTCGATCTGCAACAACTTGCCTTGCTGAGCCGGGCGCAACAATGGCCTGCGATTGACATCCAACGCCCTAGCATCGCTCGTTACATCTTTGTTGACGCACAAAAGCCGACACCGCTTGTCGTTCATCTCACGGATTCACCAGGGCGATTCGCATCCGTCTTGCAACGATCCAAACCAAGTTCCCTCGCCAACCTTCAACCGGATCAAGAAAAATGAAACGCTTGTATCGAAACGGGATCACGATGCTCTCTAGCATCCTTACGATGGCCACGCTGGGCGTGTTCCATTGCCAAGCGGTTCAGCCCGACTCGGTCACGCAAGGGCGTGGTCTGTTCGAGCAAGATTGGTCGCCGCGAAACCCGATCACGGGCAATGATGGACTTGGGCCACTCTTTAATAGCACGTCGTGTGTGCGATGCCATTTCCAGGGAGGCGTGGGCGGTGCTGGCGATGCTTCGGTCAACGCATTGACACTTGCCATCGAGCGAATCCATTCGCAAAACAAGCCGCTCGACAATCGTGAACTGCTTGATATTGTTCGATCGGTGCATCCAGGTTTTATTCAAAGCGATGGCACCATCAACAACACCTTGCCGCTTCCGCATCGGGGCGGTTCGGACGCCTACGCACTCAAACGCAAGACGCTGCTGTCGCAAGTCCCGGTCGAATTCAGTCAATCTGGCGGCCCCACGAATTCTGCGGAGGTTCGTTACGTCTCAGCCACCCCGATCAAGATGAATTGGCAACATGGCGATGCGAACATCACGCTCGATGCTCGATTGTTCCAGCGAAACACCACCTCGTTATTCGGAGCCGGTTTGATCGATCAGGTCAGCAATCGTGATTTGGCGATTCAGGCCAAAATACAAGAGCGACATCCCGAAATCAGCGGGCGACCTTCGACGCTCAGCGATGGACGATTTGGCAAGTTCGGTTGGCGGGCCAACGTGGGGTCCTTGGCCGAGTTTATTGATATGGCTTGCGCAAACGAAGTCGGACTGAAAACGCGACGTCAATCGCAACCGAGTGACCCAATGACTCCAGGCTACAACAACCCTGGGATTGATGTTTCCGACAATCAGATCATGGCGATGCGGGACTTCATTGCCGCACTTCCGGCCCCCACACGGATGCCGCCCAAAAATTCGCGGCATGCACAGCAGATCGAGCGAGGCGAACAGGTGTTCGCTTCGCTCGGGTGCATCCACTGTCATCTTCAAGATCTCGGCCCTGCCAAAGGAATCTATAGCGATTTGCTTTTGCATGACATGGGATACGAATCATTGGATCCGAATCATGCCGAGCCCAAGATTGCTCGCGTCATCCCGCTGACTCGGTATGAATCGACCGTGGCCAGACCACCACGGCCGGGTGAGCCTGGGTACTACGGAGCGACCACTCCGATCTTCAACAGAGCTGCAACGAATAAGCAGTATCTGTTCGTGCCGCCGTACCAGCCAACCGAACGGATGAAAATTGTGGACGTGTCATCCCGAGAACGGTACATCGAATTGGAATCCGACGACGAGGAATCGTCGCTTGGTGAGGGCGAAACAAGACAGGTCCTGGTCAAAGAAACCAAGTACGTTCGACTTATTTTCGAGCCGACAAACTTCAATCAGGAATGGAGAACACCACCGCTGTGGGGTGTGCGTGACTCGGCTCCCTACATGCATGACGGGCGAGCGGAAACGCTACTAGAAGCGATCGCCGTGCATGAGGGAGAAGCCTCTGCGACACGCGATCGCTTCCTGAAACTACCGCTGGCCGATCGCCGAGCGGTTTTGGCGTTCCTTGAAACGCTCGCCGCGCCCAGCAACGTTCCGCAGCCAGCGATGTAGAGTAGAGGCTTCGTCGTGGTCAAACCAAAGGTATTGTGATGCGATCGTTTATAACGCTTCTAGTCATGTCGCTATTAGCAACTGCGATTTTGCGACTTTCGTATCCCCCGATCACAGACGGACCGCAACTTAGCAACAGCGTGCGAGGTATTGATTCCGCTCGGTTAACGCCGGCTCTGAACGAAATTGAGATCCCTAACCCAGAATCGACGCCAGAGGCTGGAACGATTGTTCCGGTGCAGGAGTTATCTCCCTACGAATTGCATGTCCAGAATGAGGACGGCTTCGGTAAAGCGCCGGGCAACGGGCGTCATCGTGGTGGTTCACACGTGCTGATGGATGAAAGAGCTGTTCGCTTTATAAACGATGCTATCGCTCAAACGCCTCCAAGCAATGAGACGGGCTTGCTCGAAACCAGCCCCTATGGATTATGGGGCGTTTTGGGGACGCGTGTATCCGAAGAAAAGCGAGGTGACGACCAAACCGCCAGTTCGGCCTTCATCGCTGATGTGCCACACACACCGTCTGGGGACTTTGCCCTCCGCCAAACAGAAATTGCGTTGGCTGATCATGAGTTACAACAAATCTCGTCGCATCAAATTGCCGCCCAGTCCCCTAAAATCTGGACACTAGATTTCATCGAACTTGTCAGTCTTGATCGATTTGATGAACCCGTCGCGTATGTCGAAAAAGAGCTGCCCTCGATGAACACAATCGCATCAGGTGTGCTGAAAACACGTCCACTCAATGATTTTGAAACCAACGCAATCAATCAAATACGTATAGGTGCAAAGTTGCAGACCGAGCGAAGCGGCCACACATTGCGAATGGTGGGCGCGATATTGGCTACAAACGACTGTTTGGCTTGCCACACTGGGAATGCAGGCGACTTATTGGGTGCGTTCACCTATCGATTCACCGCCGTAGTCGACACTCCGTAGTCCAAGAGGCAGGCGGGCAGCTAAAAATCGGCTGTTTTTCGCGATCCAATCTGGCAGCCGCTGCGTAGCTACTCGTGCAGTGGATTTTCCGTTTGTTTTTGAGCCATTTGAGTCTTTGATGATTGATCGCGTCTTCCTGTTCACCCTCTCGACCCTCGGATTGGTTGCGGGACTTTCGCTGCCGGCCCCCTTTGTGGCAGTGTCGTTCGCCCAGGACACCTCCCCCGCCCAAGACACCTCCCCTGCGGCAACCACCCCGGATGATGCTTCCCCAGAGGATGCACACGCTGAGGAGTCCCATTCCCATCACGACGAATCCGCATCGTCAAACGGCCCGACGCCCACAGGCCCGACCTCCACAGGCCCGACCTCCACAGGCCCGACCTCCACAGGCCCGACCTCCACAGGCCCGACCTCCACAGGCCCGACCTCCACAGGCCCGACCTCCAAAGGCCCGACGCGAGAGCCCGCGAATCTGCTCGGCAAGGGACCGGATGGAAAGCCGTTCGAATTGAACGAAGAGGGCAAACAAGCCAAGGCCACCTACGTCCAGGCTAAAGAGCAGCTCGTCAATGTGCTGATCGACATGCGAACGGTTCATACGTTGTATATGAATGGCGAGGAACAGACTCCGGCGGCACTTGATCGATACCGCGAACTACGCGAACAGAGCTACGCCTTGTTTGAAGAAGTCTTTGATGCCGCGTACGAGTATTTGTTGTTGGCTCCGGATCAAGAGGCCGCCCAATATCTGTTAACGATGCTTGAACACCGCTTCAAGCATTCGAATTACTCTTTGTCGACCATGCGTGCCAGCGCGTTGTTGATTGACCTGGGTTTCAACCAAGTGTTCCTCTTTCAATCCGCGGCTCGATCCTCGGTGTGTGCGGGCGAATTCGAAACCGCCGAGAAAATCTACGAGTACCTAAAACCCGAAGACTATGGCGATCTGGACAAGCGTTTCAGCTACCAAATGGATGATCTGAAACAGCAATGGGCCGAAGAGCAGAAACGGCGAGAACAGGATGCCGAGAAAGAACTTCCTCGCGTCAAACTAAACACAACGCATGGCGATATCGTCATCGAATTGTTTTTGGACCAAGCGCCGTCGACGGTGGCCCACTTCATCAAATTGGTCGAGCAAGGCTTCTACGACGGGCTTGATTTCTATCAAGTGATCGACGATCTGTTGGCACTGACCGGTGACGAATCAGGCACGGGATCCGGCAACAGCGGGCAATTCATCGTCGACGAGCATCAACGCGACGGGGCGCGGAATGCGTTCCGCGGCTCACTGGCGATGGCCAAGCTTCCCAAAGGGGAAACTGGCGACTTTGTCCCCGATAGTGCCAGTAGCCAATTTGCCATTTTCTTTACACCGGTTCCTACCGTCAGCAAAGAACAAACGGTCTTCGGACGGGTGATCGAGGGAATGGACTTGTTCACCGAACTTCGGCGAGTCGATCCTCACAAAGAGAAAAAGAAAGGGCAGGTGGTCTACCCACCGGACCGCATCATCGAAGCCGAGGTGATCCGTCGCCCCGACGAGTTGCCCGAACCTGAGTATCGCCAGTAAAGCATAGCATCGCCAAGAGAGCAGAGCGTCGCCAAGGAAGCCAGCTGACTTACAACTTCGACTCGGCCAGCCGTTCAATTTGGATCAACACCACGACTTGTTCTTCGATATTGTCGGCGGAAACCCCCGACATCATTTCTTTGCCGAGCCCAAACGCAGGCTGACTTGCCGCGATCACAAACAGATCGCCCTTGCCACCTTCGAGATCGATATCGAGCCAAGGCAGCGACCATGCGTCACGGCGACTGTCGATCCGCATGGCCGAATCGCTGCTGATCCATTTTTGACGCATCACACCGTGCTGAATCTCAGGACGACACTGCAAATGAATTTGCGAGGCGGTCTTGGATTGCGTGGGCGTGATGGCCAACACGTATTGTGGGTCTTGCAGTGTTCGTCCGACTGTTTGTCCCTGCGTGCGAAGCAGCGTCACATGGGCACCGCTGCGAGGTTGACGAAGCGGCAACTCGTATCGCTTTGCCAATCGCATTGGAATCTTTCGCGAACCGACGGAAACTTCGCTCGCCACATCGGCTTCGCCCAAGAAGACGTCGACCACGTCACGCGGACCGGCCATTTCGGCAAGCCGTTGACGAAACTGGTCAGGACGAATGACCTTGCCGACCCGGATCCCGTTCTCTGCGAGCTCGCTACGATGCGCCGGTTCGATGATCATTTCATCGACCCACTGCCACATGGATGCGACCCGGTCTGCAGTCACGGCCTCGGGCTGAATCGGATGAAAATCGACCGACAGCACCATCGCCTGAGAACTCGGTTTGACCGCAGCCAAGGGATTGCTGTTGGTATGATTCAGCACGGCATCCGCCGTCGAACGATCGATCCACGTCGCGCAGCCAGCAACCGAAGACGCTAGCGAGCTAGCGGCAATCAGTGAGCAAAACTGTCGGCGGTTCATGGTGTTCAAGCGGATCGCTTTTTGGACGGCGTGGAATTTTGCACGGCGCTGAAATCGGGACCTTTTTACGCCAATGGGCTCCGAGGGCTGTGCGGACACTACAAAGTCGGCCTCGGAACCGTCAAGAGAAAACCGCCGCTTGCTTCCCAATCCGGCAACGAACCCGTAAAACGATAGGGCAGCCTTCGTTATTGCAGTCAGCTTCGTTATTGCAGTCATTCCCCCCAACCCGCAGTAGGACCGGATGAAATTCACAGACAATCTGCCTCTGATGAGTGGTTTGCCACGAGCCGATTTGCCGACCGATGAATCACTGATCCTCGCCAGCGGATCGCCTCGCCGATCGCAGCTACTGAAGGCCGCGGGATATTCGTTCACTGTGCAACCCGCCAGCGATGAAGCGGAGTGTGGGATGTGCAGTCGCGAGACGGCTCCCGAATTGGTAGCACGCTATGCCTATCGAAAAGCAGCCGATGTGGCGTCGAAGAACGATGGCGGATTGATCCTGGCCGCCGACACCGTGGCGTCGTGCTACGGGCAAATATTGGGTAAACCTCACGATATCGAGCATGCCGAAGCGATGCTACGACAACTCAGCGGTCGCCGCCACGACGTCTTTTCCGGATTTTGTGTTTGGTCGGTCAGCCAAAACCGCTGTGTCGTCGAAGTCGTCCGCACCGAACTGCAAATGCAAACCCTCAGCGAGGAAATGCTGGCCGAGTACCTCGATTCGATGCTGTGGGAAGGGAAGGCAGGCGCGTTCGGTTTCCAGGACGGCAATGATTGGTTAGAAGTCCTCGATGGCGGCAGCGAAACCAACGTGGTCGGTTTGCCGATGGAGCGTTTAGCGGAGGTCTTTCGAGACTTTGACTTGCTAGCAACTGAGATCGCAATCGAGAAAGATGGACCTTCTTTCCCGAACTAGCCAATCTTTCTAAGGTTCAGGGGCGGTTTATTCCCGATAAAGGGTTTAGTGCGGTCCCGATGATGCAAGCAGCGACGTCGGGCGACGGTGGCGATGCATCTGGATTTTCAGATTCGACTGAAGCGCGTTGCCTCTTTCCCGTGTTTCCAATTTCCGCTTTCAAATGGCCTGGATGTCATGGTGCGTTATTCTGTTTTGCTCGCCAGTATTGTCGTTTTCTCTCTCGTTTCGACTGCGAAGGTCCATGCAGAGAACTGGGCTGACAAGATGTTTGCCGAGACCAGTCACGACTTTCGCACTGTCGGTCGCGGAACCAAATGCGAATTCCATTTCGAGCTGACCAACAAATACGAAGAAGACGTCCACATTGCCGCCGTCCGATCGAGCTGTGGATGCACCAGCCCGTCGATCACCAAAGACACACTGAAGACGCATGAAACCGGAGCGGTGGTCGCGACATTCAACACCAGTTCGTTTATCGGTCAAAAGTCCGCAACGATTACGGTCGTGTTTGACAAACCGTTTTATGCGGAAACGCAGCTCAAGGTCAGTGGATTCATTCGCACCGACATCACCTTTGATCCTCCCGAAGTTGCCTTTGGCGAGTTCGCCTCGGGTGATGCTCCGGAACGTGAAATCGTGATCACTCACAGTGGCAATTCGAACTGGCGAATCAGCGACGTGCGAAGCCACTGCGAAAGTTTGCAAGTCCGTTTGAGTGCTCCCGAGTTGACGCCGGGAATCGTTCGCTACCGAATGCGAGTCAGCATGAAAGACTCGATGGAAGAAGGCGAAATTCACGAACGATTGACGCTGATCAGCAACGACCGTGCGTTCCCGACCACCGAGATGGACATTTCAGGCCGAGTGCGTTCGGCGATCAGCGTGTCGCCTGCCGCGGTCAATCTAGGCAGCAAACCCGCCGACGCAGTGATCGAAAAACGCTTGATCGTCAAAGGCGACGAGCCGTTTGAGATCAAAGACATCGTGTGCAGCGATCAGCGTTTCGAATTCGAGATTCCCGTCGGCAGCAAGAAAGTGCAATTCGTCAAAGTGCGTTTCAAAGGTGACGGCACGGCTGGCAATATCGCTCAAAAAATTCGCATCGTGACCGATCTGCCTGGCGACAAATCGGCCTCCTGCATCGTCACCGGAACGCTTGCCGAGAGCAAGTAAGAGCGTGCGGACGGGATTAAGATTAAGAGCTGGTCGTTGCGACAGAACGGCGTAGCGGAAGTCGCTTCCGAACTTTCGTCACATCCTATCTAGATTTGCGTTCAGGGATTCATGTCCTGGACCGCAATCAGCTCGACCGTGCGGGCATCGTTTTTCTCAACGATACGGCCTAACGCGATAACCTGCTCGGCCTCGGGCAGCGACGAACCGGAAACCGATACCTCTCGTATGTCCCCCGAAGAACTCGGAATGCGAATCGCCGATCCCGATGCATTCGTCGCAGGCGCCCCGATAATCAAGACACCGTCGGTGGGACGCTTGCCATAGTCCAGCCACAGATCGGCGGCATCGCCGAGATCTTTGACCAACGGGGATCGGGATAACGCGTTCAACAGTTTCTGAACCGCCGCGTTGTCTCCTGCATCCGACTCAATCGCCACGGCCGAAACCGAGGCATAGGCCTTCGCTAACAAACGACGCCGATCTCCCTCGGCCCCCTCGAACTTCATCAAGCTCGCTAACAATTTGTTGGCCTTTGCAACCGCAGCCTCCACTTCGGACGATTCTGCCGCAGACGCAAGCTCGTCGCTTGGCTCAGTTTCTGCCGCGGCCACAGGCTCCGCTGCTTCGACGGGCTCCGCTGCTTCGGCGGGCTCTGCTGCCACCATCGCGGCGTCGGTATCGGGCTCAGCCACCTCTTCGATTGCAGGTTCCATTACCTCCTCAGCAACGGGTGCTTCTTGGACGACGGATGCTTGATCATCGATGGACGGCGTGTCCACTGTGGTGTCGTCCGCTGAGATGGATTCGATTTCCCCAGCCACATCCGTCAACTCTACCTCGGGCATTTCCATCGGCACCTTGTCCGCCACGACGTCTTGCGAAACCACGTCGTTGTTGACGGAGATGTCATCGGGGTATTCGACTTCGCCCGTGGCGAGCTCGTTTTCGACATCGTCGCTGCTTGGTTTGAGCGAGGTCCCAAGAGACGGCATATCTAAACCGCCCGGCGCCTCATCCGCCGATTCGGCTGGATTCGATTCAGCGCCCAAGTTCGCCAGTTCTTGCTGAGCGCGATCGAGTTCGTCCGACGGTTCGGCGGCAGGGACCATCATTTCCGAACCGGTCAATTGCGTTTCATCGCCAAGGGGGTTGACTGGATTGCTTTGGGCCATCGGTGGCGCCGCACTGACTCGCGACGAAGAACCGTTATTGAACGAGCCGTCAAACGGCCAGAACCCGAGGTCCGGAGCCTTGCCAAGCCATAGCAGGATGCCGCCAGCCAAGGGAAGCGCGACCAGCGGGCCCATCGCCACGCCAATCAACGTTTTGATCGGCGAAGATTTTTTGCGTTTGTAAGTGTTCACCGGTACCGATTTGACTTTCATCGGCATCAGCGGCGCCGCAGTGTCACTGGGTTCCTTTTCCGCTTCACTGTTGGAAAGGAAATCCATCATTTCGTCGCCATCTTGCCCGGCGTCGTCAAAATTGTCCTCAGGGTGTTCCAAGTCGCTGTCGAGCGATCCCCCTAAATCGAAACCGGCATCGCCATCGGCTTCGATCGTCAATTCCGTATTGTCGTCCCAAGTCTCGTTTAACTGATCCGCTTGGGCGTTGGACGCGAACGACGATTCGAACGAATCGGCTCCGCTGGCCGCAGCCGCGATCGGGGCGGCAGCCAGAGTGGGCGACGCCGCTGCAGCATCACCGACCGATTCAAGAAACAGCGGTTGTCCGTCCGCCGAGATTAACTCCACCATCGGAGGCAACTTCTCAATGATTTCGCTCGCGGGGTAAAGTTCGCCACACCACGGACACTGGGCGGTCGCATCCGCAGGCACAGCAGCGGTAGGCAATCCAATCGTTTCACCACAGCGAGGACAATTGCACGTCAACATTCAATAACCCCAATTCAATTAAAAGACCGCCTGATTGTAACCCGCAATGATGCGAAAAGCAGGGGCCAAACAGTGCCGGATAAATCAGAAATCAAGCTTCGAGGCCGTACAGCGGTCGCAGCTTTCCGTTCAGATAGCCGATCAACGCGTCCGCGGACAACGATTTCCCGGTGGCGCGTGATATTAACGCGTCCCCGGACTCACATTGACCTCGCTCGTGAATCCGACTGCGAAGCCAACTTAACAATGGCTCGAACTCGCCACGAGCAAACATTTCGTCAAAACCACCTAACTCTGCCTGGGCCGCGTCAAACAGTTGGGCACTTGCCAAATTCCCCAACGTGTACGTTGGGAAATAGCCAATCAAACCAGCACTCCAGTGGACATCCTGAAGCACTCCATTTGCAGGTGAGGGTGCACAGACCCCCAGGTCGCTTTGGTAGCGTGCATCCCACGCCGCAGGTAAATCATCCACTGACAACGTCCCCCCGATCAGCTGTTGCTCGAGATCAAAGCGAATGATGATGTGCAAGTTGTAGGTCGCCTCGTCCGCTTCGACTCGAATCAACGAAGGCTGAATTTGGTTGATCGCAAAGTGAAAATCGTCGAGCGAAACATCGTCCAGCGTGGGGGCAAATGTTTTCTGGGTTCGATCAAACAACCACTTCCAAAACGGTCGGCTGCGTCCCACTTGGTTTTCCCACAATCGCGATTGCGACTCGTGGATCCCTAGCGAACAATACGATCCGGGCGGCAAGCCAAACCAATCCGACCGCATCCCTTGCTCGTACATCCCATGCCCCGCTTCGTGCAACGTACCGAGCAATCCGGCTGGCAACCAATTTAAATCGTAGCGAGTCAGGATTCGACAATCTCGCGGGCCCAGCGTTGTACAAAATGGATGCGACGTTTCATCCAGCCGTCCTGCTTGAAAATCAAAGCCGACACGCTCGGCGACAAAGCGGCTCAGATCGCGTTGTACTGCAATCGCAAAATCACGCTCCAGCAAACTTCGGTTCGGTTGCCGTGGCGCTTCGCGAATCGAATCAATCAGTTCTACAAGCGGCTTACGCAGATCCTGAAAAACTTGGTTCAGCGGTTTGACTCGAGCATCGGGTTCGTATTCGTCAAGCAACGCTTCATAGGGCGATCGATCGGTCCCTTCGGCAATCCGCTGGCCTGCTTCGCGTTTCAGGTCAATGATCTCGGCGAGCGTGTCGCGAAACATTTTAAAATCGTCAGCACGACGGGCGGCGTCCCAGCGTTGTTGCCCTTTGACCGTTGCTCGCGAAGTCCGCTGGACCAGTTCCTCGGGCAACCGGTGGTCGCGTTTCCAATTTCTCAGCAACCCGCGGACAGTCGCGGCCACATCACCGGCTGGATCCTCGTCGCCCAGGTTTTCCGATAACGACTGCAGCGTTTCACCATATTTCGCATCGGTCCGGCGGCGATGGACCATCCCCCGCAGCGTGCTAACTTGATTTGCGCGATAGTCACCTCCATCGATCGGCATCCCGGTCCGTTCGTCCCACTCCAGCGTATCAGCAATCGTTTGTAACAGCATCGCGTCGCGAGCATGTTCGGCTACGAAGTCAAAATCATCCGTTGAGAATGTCACGAGCGTTTTCCTGTTCGAAGGTACAAATGTGAAGCAACTCGTTCGTCAGCCGCCCAGCTCACGAACTTAGTCAAGGGTCGGTGCAAGCCCGCTCACGTTAAACGGTGAAGTCAGTGACAAGTGCTCAAAATGCCAATTGCGATGCTGCCGACCAAGCAGCGGTACCGACGTGAAATGACGACAGCGGACTGGGTCTTTACACTATCGGACCCGACGCGAGATGCCAATCGGTGTCGCCCCCTTCCAGAATCGGTGGCGGCGATCTCGAAACGGCGTGATTTGTCAGAACAAGGGCATGCCCAACCAGGGAAACGTCGCCCAAAGTTAACCTCGGTGACAACGTGCGTTTGCGTCGGCGACGGAATGTGCCCCCTGCGAAATCAGCGACGACGAAGCTAAAATCATGGCATGAACCGATCATCCCCCAACGTCCCGAAACGCGGCGAACCTATCGCGGCTGATTTTTTTCGTTCGATCGCCGAACACACCGTTGACTGGGAAAGTTGGTTGTCGTGTGAGGGGGAAGTCTTATGGGTGAACGAGGCTGTCGAGCGATTTACGGGCTATACACCAACGGAGTGTTTGGCGATGCCGGACTATCCGTTGCCGCTCATAACGCCGGAACATCGTAAACGAATCGCTCGCTACTTTGCAGAAGCGGGTCGCGGTAGCTCGGAAAACAATATCGAATTTGAAACGCTTCATCGTGATGGATCGAAGTGTTGGGTAGCCGTGTCTTGGCAACCAATGACCGATTCCGATGGTCACTCGCTTGGATTTCGGGCCAGCATGCGAGACATTTCAGAGAAGCGGCAAATGCGTGAACAATTGCGGTTGCACAACGAGCATCTCGAGCAGCTCGTGCAAGAACGCACCGCTCGAGTTGCGGAATTGGAACAGCATCGCTTGAAAATGGAAAAACTCGCGGCCCTCGGTGAACTGGCGGCAGGTGTCGCTCATGAGATCAACAATCCATTAGCCGGTATAAGAAATGCATTTGCGCTGCTGAAGCGGCATATCCCCGTTGATGTGAAACATTACGACAAGCTTGACTTGATTGATGGTGAAATTGAACGTATCAGCGGCATCACTCACCAAATGTATCAGCTCTACCGTCCTAGCCAGCAGCGGGCGACGACCTTCTCGCTCAAGCAGTCGGTGGACGAAGTCATCGTGCTGGCACTTCCTATGTCGCGAAAGGCGAACGTGAAAGTGACAGCCTCGTTTGCTTCATCGTCCGAGGCCAAGGGTCTTGCTGCTGACGAGGTCGTTTTGCGAGAAGGCGAACTGAAGCAAGTGCTGCTGAATTTGGTTCACAACGCGATCCAAGCCTCCGACGTAGGCGGTCAGGTGGACGTTACCGCTCGGACAGATGCGAGGCATACCGTTTTGACGGTTACCGATCAAGGGCACGGAATCTCGCCGAATCTGATCAGCAAGATATTTGACCCGTTCTTTAGTACCAAAACCGAAACGGTCGGCCAGGGCATGGGATTGGGGCTGTCGGTCACGCGAGGCATCGTAGAAGCGATGAACGGAACGATTGATGTGACAAGTGAACCGGGCAAAGGCACCGAATTTGTCGTGCGTTTGCCAAGACGACTGGGTGAAGACACGGCCACCCCCTAGCAAACGTCGCCAGGACGTTTGTTTTTAGCACCACCCGAAATCCTCAGCGAATTTTCGCTACTTTGAATAAGATCCCATGGCAAACCAACAACGAATCTTGATCGCCGACGACGAGCCACTGTACCGCGATACGACGGCGGAATTGTTGCGTGAGGAAGGTTACGAGTGCATTTGCGTCGAGAATGCTGACGATGCGATTGGCTTGCTGCTCGAGCACTCGTTCGACTTGATCCTGTCCGACTTGAACATGCCCGGAAACTTGAAATTGGAATTGCTCAAAGAGGGCCGCAGCAAGTATTCGCACATCCCAATGATTGTCGTCACCGGGGTGCCGTCGGTTCCCACCGCCATCGAAAGTGTTCGGCTGGGGATCGCTGACTACCTGCTTAAACCGGTCAAGTTTGAAGAACTGCTCATGGCGGTCCAGCGCGCACTGCTTCATCCAAGCGCGCCACCGACACCCGAAATGGAATTAGCATCCCAAACGGAGCGGCGTGGAAAGTTTCCCAAAATCATTGGTGACAGCCCCGCGATGACAGAACTGCTGGACATCGTCAATCGAGTAGCCGCGAGCAACACGAATGTCTTGATTACAGGCGAAAGCGGGACCGGCAAAGAGGTGGTTGCCAGCGCGATCCATAACCAAAGTGCTCGCCGGGATCATGCGTTTCAGATCATCGACTGCACCGCAATTCCCGACGCGTTGTTCGAGTCGGTTCTGTTTGGGCACGTCAAGGGTTCCTTTACCGGAGCGATCAAGGACCAGAAAGGATTGCTTCGTCACTGTGATGGCGGCACCGCATTCTTTGACGAACTGGGGGAACTGCCTGCCGCTTCTCAAGCCAAACTGCTGCGGGCCGTGCAAGAGCAAACCTTCACTCCGGTTGGCGAAAGCACACCCGTGAAAGTCGACACGCGATTTATTTGTGCGACCAATCGAGACTTACAAACCGAAGTCGATGCGGGCCGTTTCCGCCAGGACCTGTTCTATCGTCTCGCTGTCATTCCGATTGAGCTCGCACCGCTTCGTGATCGCGGTGACGACGTGGTGAAGTTGGCAGAATTCTTTCTCGAACAACTACGTCCGACGAGTTCCACGATTACCGGGTTTTCGAACGAGGTGATTGATTGTTTCCGAGCCTACCGCTGGCCTGGCAATATCCGTGAATTGCGCAACGTCATCGAACGCACGATCACGCTGGGTCGCGGCGAAACGATCGAAGTGGACGACTTGCCACCACAACTTCGCGCGCCCGACGCCAGCAGCAGTGATGTCGCCGTGCTTTCGGAAATATCACGCGACGAAGCGATCGACAATGCAGACCGCGCGTACTTAACAGCCGTACTCAAGAAACACAACGGTGTCATCGCCAGCGCCGCAAGACAAGCCGGTCTGTCGCGTCAAGGATTAAACAAACTGCTGAAACGACATGGCATCGAAGCGAACGATTATCGGTAACAATCACGGACAGTCGAAGCAGCGGTTTGACTACGCTGATCAGGGTCAGACTAGCTTGGTTCTCTGAAGCGAGTTCCACTGCTCGTAAGCGCGCCGTTTCATCGGCGGCTGGGTCGGTGCACGGCAGTATGTTCTTCACATGTTCGCATAATCCAGGCCTTGTTAGGTTATCGGATGAATTGCGTTCCAAGGTGATAAGAGAACAACCCTTGCAATTGTCCTGATGCAAACATTGGTCCGTTGGCGGCATGCGTCGCCGAAGCAGAAGGCGGGATATTTTGAAATCAGCAGATCGCCCCGCTCCAGTGCGTCAACTCTGATTGTCTTTGGCAACGTGGTTTGACGCGATTGAGCAACGCAACAGCCAAAATTTCACACGGAATGTCCACTCGGCGGCAAACAATGGCCTGCTGGTATGAACGTTGCATTAAGTGATTATCCACGTCACGTGACTCGCTACATTTCTCACTCATAAGGAGGTTCAGTCATGTTGATGCGCATTCCCGAATATCCGGTCCAAGACCAAGTTGAGAACAAGTGCGGGCTTGATGAACCATTCATCGATCACACGCCTCGTGAAATGATGGTCGGCCAGATCGCGTTGATCTTGTTGTTTGTCATTGCGATTCTGCTGCGGACAATCGCATAGAGTCGCTCCTTCCAAGTCAATTTCACAATCATTCTTGATGAAAGTCATCAACATGGCTCGAAAACAAATCATCGTCACCAAAGCGGATCACAAACGCCTGCAGGACATGAAGTCCAAAGAAAGTGAAATATTTACGCTGGTATCCCCTGACGAAGCAAACATCGCCGAGGGAAAACTGTCGGTTTTGGCTCCGCTCGGAACCGCGATCCTCGGCTACCGAGTCGGCGACATCGTGCGGTGGAAAGTGCCGAGCGGCGTTGGTCGTTGGCGAGTCAAAGAAATCTTGTTCCAACCCGAACGTGAAAGCGTTGCAGCCTGATTCACGCAGCGGAAGCCGCCAAGACTTTTGTTGATGCCGATTCCTTTGGCAAGTTTCGCGACATCCGATTTTGTCCTCATTTCCTTTGAAGAGTATCCCATGCCTATTTCAGTCACTTCGTCGATTGAACACCTTAGTCCCTCGTCACGAAGTCCCTCGTCACGAGAATTTGATGGCCGCCGTTAGCGATACAGCACGCCGCGATCGACGGATCGTCGTGACAAAACTGAAACGCCCAAGCTCGTTGCGAATGCGTCAGCGAACGAAGCGTCATCCAGGGCTCGACACCACGCCGGCATTGATAAATGAGTAACCAACCTAGCAAAGTCCCGCATCGTGGACAGGCCACACGCTCGCGGCGATGATTGATCCGCAGCGGCTAAGCGCCGCTGCCGTTCGATCCCCTTAGAAACGTTATTCCTATCTCTCACGTGTAAAACAAATACCATTCTTCGCGGTACGCCATCATGTCATCTCGCACCATTGTCGTCAGTCGGACCGACCTCGCTCGGCTACAGTCTCTACTAGACAGCCATTTCGTTGCAGCAATCGGCAGCGACCATACACACTTGAAAGAACTCAAAAGCAAGCTAGAGCGAGCGACCGTGGTCGATTCTCGCGATATGTTGCCCGACATCGTGACGATGAATTCGACGTTCAATCTTTTCGACCTAGATCGCGATGAGGCGGACACGTTCACGTTGGTGTATCCCGACGAGGCTTGCATCGCGGAAGGCAAACTATCAATTCTGTCACCACTAGGCGCAGGAATCTTCGGACTGTGCGTCGGCGATAGTTTGACACTGCACGTCTTGAATCGCGAGACACGAAAGCGAGTCGAGAAAATGTCGTTTCAACCGGAACGAGTCGGAGCGTTCGATCTCTAAAACACATGGTGTCGTGCTGCATTGATCGGGCTGTACGAAATCCGCCATCGCTGTCATTTCAGTTCCCATCTTTTTCCACGAATGATTATGTCCATCGCAAGTCATCACGTCGTCATCACCGCCGAAAACCAACATCAAGTGATCATTACGGCCGAAGATCACCAGCGACTGTTGCAGTTGCTGCAACGTGAAATCAAGGAAATCACTGGATGTGCGTCTCACCTCTACGATCTATTAAAGGAACTTCACCGCGCTAGTGTGGTCGACCCGGCGGACGTGCCCCGTGACGTCGTCACCATGGACTCTGTCATCGAGCTCACGGACCTAGACAGCAACGAGAGCGAGGTCTTTACGCTTGTCTACCCTGACGCCGAAAACGCCAAAGAAAACATGCTGTCGGTGTTTGCGCCAATTGGAACTGCAATCCTGGGCTATCACGTCGGAGATAGCGTGTCATGGCCGGTCCCGATCGGCGTGCGGCGCATGAAGATCGAAAGCATTCTTTATCAACCAGAACACTACCAGAAATAATTAGAGAGGTGCGTTCTTTTACGATCGTTTGATCCGCTGCTTCGGGTGGATCATCGCCATCGGCCTCGGAACAAGCAGCGATGGCAGACCAATCGTCGTCCAAGCCGCAGCGGCGAAGAGTGCTAAGTCAGAATCCAGCCTCGCTGCTCCATTCCTAACTCGCCTCGCGAACAAAAATTCACAGCGACTGAAGAACCTCTACATCCAATTCTTCCTATGAGGTAAGCCGCCTGTCTGCGATCACAAAACGTTGCTGATGGGACGCCGAATGTTCGGGGATGAAAATCGCTTGGAACACGTCATGCAGATCGAGCGAGTCGATGGTCGTCGTGGCACGGTAAATCGGTTGTTTCTTACCAGTGTACAGTCCATGTTCTCCATCATGCCAAATCCAGCCACTCGCGTCTGCGAGTACTGCGACACTGGCGTGTCGTTCAATTCGCCGATCGTTTCGGCAATGTCCACAACAGTAAACCGACGCCTGCAACCGCACTCACAGCCGAACCGACCAAAACGCCGGTCTTGGCGGTGTCCAGCCCCTCGGCTCCGAACGCTAACCCGTCAATAAACAACGCCATCGTGAATCCGATACCCGCAAGACAACTGCCCGAAATCAGTACAGGCCAACTGATTCCCTCAGGCAGCTTGGCCATCCCCGAACGAATCACCAACCAACTGAACAACACGATTCCAATCGGCTTGCCAATGACCAAGCCCAACACGACCGCGATCGCGACCGAATCGCTCAAGTTTGCCGGTTCAATGAGCACGCCTGCATTGGCAAGTGCAAAGACCGGCATGATGACGTAAGCCGTCCAAGGATGAAGCGTCATTTCAAGATACTCCAGCGGCGAGACGGTCTCGCGCGACAGTCGTTGCACTTCTTGAACCACTTCGGCTCGATGACTTCGCTTGGCCCAACGTTGTTCCTGAAAATCTTCCTTCTTCTCATGCAAATATTCGCGAAACCGTTCAGGCACCAACGTTGATTTCGCGGGCGTCATCAGCCCCAGGATCACCCCAATCAGCGTGGCATGCACGCCCGATTCGTGAAGTGCGATCCATGCCACGGCACCGACGGCAATGTAGGGAGGAAACCGACGCACCCCGATGCGTGAGAATACGTGCACCACTGCAATCGCAACGGCCGCGAGCGCCAAGAAGCGACCGTCGAGTGATTCGGTGTAGCCTATTGCAATCACCAGTATCGCACCGATGTCATCGACAATTGCCAGCGATAGCAGCAGGATTCTGAGACTGTGCGGTACTCGCGAGCCGAGAATCGCCAAGCAGCCAACGACAAAGGCGATGTCCGTGGCCATGGGTATCCCCCAGCCACGCATGCCTGGTTCGCCGTACTGCATCGACAGATACAGTCCCGCTGGAACAATCATCCCGCCGATCGCAGCGGCGATCGGCAGCGAGGCCAGCTTGAAATCTGACAGCGACCCGTGAGCGATTTCGCGTTTCACTTCAAGCCCAATCACGAAAAAGAAGATCGCCATCAAGCCATCATTGATGACGTGGTGCAGTGAATGATGAAAAACATATTCGCCGACACCGAGCGTGATGTCGGTTTGCCAGAATGCTAAGTAGGTCGCAGCCCAGCGAGAATTAGCCGCGATCAAAGCGATCGCGGTGCAGACCACCAGCACGAAGCCACTGGTCGCTTCGATATGCAAGAATCGAGCCAGCGGACGCAACCACTTGTCGATCGGTTGTAGTGGCAGCGGTAGTGGTTTTTCGATGTGATTCATTCAGTTTTCAATTATTCAGTAACGGATATTCAGTAACGCAACTCGGTATCACCGCGCGATCAATACACTGCACAGGGCCTGACGTAAAACGTGCCGCGACGTGCTGCCGAGCTACCATCTCGCAATGATCGTCTCTTGCCTGTCGCCGACACCGTGACAAGCGAGAGATCAAGCTCGTCTCGATTCGGGAGTTGCCGCAAACGATCCAAGGCAAACTTGGAATACGGCAAAAGGTCGATTACGGCAAAGATATGAATCGGTGGATTTTCTGTTCTTTGTCGAATCCGCTATCGCGCCGAGTCACTCGTGTTTCAACAGTTCGACCAGTCGGTTGAAATCTTCATCGGTCACATTCATTTGCCGGGAAGCCATGACGAGGACTCCTGTTTGGGAGTGATGTCGTAATGAAAAGCTTCCGAGTTGAAGAAAAGGTAGAGCAGCATCAGGGTTGCGGGCAAGACGAACATTAGCAGCATCATTAACACCATCTTAAAGATGTAGCGCCGCTCGTCATGGCCCATTCTGCGGTAGACATCCGACTCAGAGTCGGTGGAGAAACTTGGCTTGGCGGTCCGTGAAACTTGGTTGACGTTTCGCGGTGCAGCTCGGATTCTTGATTTCGGCGGGTGCACAAATTCGTCACTGGCCGTTGGTGACGGCGATGTCTTCCACAAGAGCATGGCGAATACCTCCAGTTGTGCCAGTTAGTAAGCGGTGCCCAAAAGCAGCTGTTCCAGAAAGGCCTTCGGGGGGGCGGGATCGGGATCATGCACCGGAACGCTAAGCGACTTTCACTACCGGCCAGAACAATGCAACGAGTGCGCCAACGAGCCTGAGAGCGCCTTTGATGGCTCAGCAAGCCTGTTTTGCCTCGAAAACGTCACCGCCGTTTACAGCAAGACAACTCAGGTTGACGCTTTTTGCGATTCTCTACGCTCGACGCCAGAAGGTAGACCACTCGTTTGGAGGCATTCGCCATCGTCATGTCGTTACAACCGCGAACAACAACCGCGAAGACTGGCTCGTTGGTGCGCCGATTGCGTTGCTGATTTGCCAGCGGGATTGGTTACGACACTCATAAGTGCTGAAACGGCGACGCATTTCGCACAGACTTAGACAATCCGAGGAGGTTGCAATGAACGTCGATAGGATGCTCGAATACGAGATCGAACGCTGGGACAACGAACGCTGGGAAAACGAAGGCGGGAATTGTCTACACACCGCGTCGGACATTGCCAAACCGTCGGTCTATCAGCACCGACAGGGATCATCGATGAATGTTGCCGCCAATGGCCATCATTCGCTTGCGGTATCGCATCCACAGCGTTGCCATGATGACCGCAGCAACGATCCACAATCATGTCATCGAGTTGCTAGCCAACGATCCGTTCGCTTTGCAACAACCGATTAGAGATCGAATGGAAACAGATACGGCACGATGGCGAGCGTCGCAAATAGGATCAGCAGTTGAAGCGGCACGCCTACTTTCAAAAAGTCACCAAAACGATAGCCTCCGGCTCCAGTAACCAATGCGTTGATTGGAGATGCAACGGGCGTGGAAAATGCCGTCGACGCCGCCAAAGCAACTCCCATCAATAAAGGATAGGGAGAAATCTCAAGCTGCTGGGCCAGTTCGAGTGCAAGGGGAGCAATCAACACACTGGTCGCGGTATTTGAGATGACTTGGCTCAGCAGCGACGTGACCGCAAAGAGCAGCAGCAACAGCGTTCTCGGACTCGTCAGTCCAGGACTTTCCACGATCGCACCAACGACCAAGTCGAGTGCCCCGGTCTTTTCCAGCGCAGTTGCGAGCGGCATGATGGATGCGATCATCACAATGCTCTCCCAATTAATACTTTCGTAGGCGTTGGAGCCACGAAACGCTCCGGCTATCACCATCATCGTGGCAGCGACAAGCACCGCAGTCACGTTCGCAACGATCCCGGCACTCATGGCAATCAGCATCCCAATCAGGATCACGACGACCCAGCGAGCAGCGGGAGTAAGCGGCGACTCTCTTTGTTCCTCTTGTTCGCTGACCAGCAATACATTGTTTCGCGATTTCCTTAGCCGCTTCAACGCACTTGCATTGGCGGCGATCAATAATGTGTCGCCAGGCCCCAGTGGAGTGTCCGACGTCCGAGTGCGGACCGGCTTGTTCCGATCCTGCAAAGCGAGCACCATCGCCCCATACACACGAAAAAAATCAACGTCCCGTACCGTTCGTCCGACAAATTCTGATCGCGGAGGAATGATGAGCTCCGCTAGATGAACCTCTTTGGGTAGTTCCGCTGGTGAAGCCACCAATTCCATCTGGCCTTCGCGGATCAAGTTCGCAGTGGATTCCTCATTCGATGACTTGATAAACAAGGTGTCACCGGGTTGCAGAAGAGTATCGGGGTTGCATTTGCGCACCACCGAGCCCCGCGCACCGGGCGTGGAAACGGCGAGCACGTTGACGTGAAACGTGGTGCGAAGCTGCAGCTCGCGTAACGTGCGGCCCGCGAAGGTCGATCCGTGCGGGATTCTGATTTCGCGAATCTGTCCGTCCACGCCGTAGCTGTGAATGAGTTCTGGACGTGAAACGAAACCTTGACTTTGCGTCGCATCCGCAGCATCTTTCCGCTGTTTCGGCAGCAGACGCGTGCCAATCGTACCCATGAAAACAATGCCAAGGGTCAGCATCAGGATTCCGGCAGGAGCAAATGAAAAGAACCGAAAGGTTTCAAGCCCCGCATCGCGTAGTTCCTGATTGACAACCATGTTCGGTGGAGTACCAATCAGCGTCAGCATGCCTCCGAGTGAAGCGGCAAATGCGAGCGGGATCAGCAGCTTTGTTGGCGAGACTTCGGCGCGGCGACAGAGGCTCAGAACGACCGGCAACATCACCGCGACTGTCCCCGTTGAACTAAGAAATGCCGATAACAACGCACAAGCGAGCATCACGGTTACTGTTAGCCGGATCGTGGACGTGCCGCCAAGTCGGCCCAGCCACCTGCCCGCAAGATCAGCGACACCGGACTCTAGGATCGCACCACCCACGACGAAAAGTCCGACAATCATTAGGACCAGCGAGTTCGAAAATCCCGCGGTGGCTTCGGTGGGCGTGAGGATCCCTGTCAGCAGCAGTGCCATCAAAGAGACGAACGCAATCACGTCCAACCGGAAACGGTCCAGCACGAACGCGATGATCGTCGCCAGCAAGATGCAAATCACGATCCAAATGTCAGTAGTCATTTCCAAAGATTAACGAGATTGATTGATTCGCGTAAGCGTCACCACAGGTTGTCGCCATCGTGAAGGAACCGTTCGGAAATAACTTCGTCATTTCAAGATGTTACCCGAACGACATGAACTTTAATGTAGTGGACGAGGCTACGAGTCCCAGCTTTGAATGTAGTGGACGAGGCAACGAGTCCCAGCTTTGGATGTAGTGGACGAGGCTACGAGTCCCAGCGACTTTGGGGCACGACGGGACTCGTAGCCTCGTCCACTTCCGAGAAAGCACTTCCCGCGCGATTTGTAACAAAACTGGAATCACGACGTTATTTCCGAACAGTACCTAACGTTGTTTTGACGTGCTGGTCACGAGCAGCAAGCGATGGAGATCGTCGATGAATTCACGCATTGTTTGATAACGGTGCGACGGTTGTTTTCGAGTCGCCTTCGCAAAGATTTCATCGGCCAGTTCGGGAATATTCCGGCTTGGCGATCGCTCGCTTGGTGGCGTTGGTCGTCGCGAACAAATGTTGTCGAATGTTTCCTCTTGATCACGACCGCGAAAAGGCTCTGCTATCGCCATCGCTTCGTACAGACAAACGCCTGCCGAAAACACGTCACAGCGGTCGTCGATGTCTCGGTTGCCGATCTGTTCGGGCGACATGTAAGTCGGTGTTCCGATCAACTGTTGAACCGGCGTCAAGTTAGGCAGATCGAAGTCGCCGACGTCATGCTTGACCAACTCGGTACTCATCGAGTCGGCGACCACACGTCGACGAGTTTGATTCGTGTTCCCATCCTGTAACGAGGCCGCCGCTGGTTCGCCCCATACTTTTGCTGCGCCCCAGTCCAGCAAAGTGACCTCGCCAAAGTTTCCCACCCAGATGTTTTCGGGCTTGACGTCACGATGGATCACGCCGCGAGCATGTGCCGATGCCAACGTCTGACACACAGCTTCGATGATTTCGATTCGACGTCGCAGCGGAAACGCTTCTTCCACTTCCTTGTCTCCCTTGGCGATTGCTCGCAACACGTTGAAAAAGTTCTCACCCGAAATTCGCTTCATCACGTAATAGATGCCCAGCTCGCTGTCATCGCCGATTTCATAGACCGGAACGGTCCCCGGGTGCTCGAGCTGTGCGGTCACACGCGCCTCGCGGAGCAGGCGACGACGAAACGAGCGATCCAATCGGTATTCTTGTAGCAGCACCTTAATCACGACCGTTCGCCCAATGACCTGATCGAATGCCGAATACAACACGCCGTTTCCGCCACGAGCCATCTCCTTGCGATCGACGTAGCGAGAGAGCCCCACCGGCAAGGGGCTGGGCAGATGAATGTCCGTGGTGGAAATCGAGAGCAATTGAGTCTCACTTTGATGAGGAAATAGGAATGGACGATAGTGGTTACGATCTCAAACATCGTCGCCACGGCAACAGCTTGGCAAACGTCGTTCCAACCACGCAATCGCCGCGTGAAAATCGCCGTACAAGAATGACTGCGTACAAATGGGCATGCAAAACCCTACAGCACCGACAAACCGACTCGCGGGAACGGGAGTCGGACCGTTTTCCGTTGGACATAAAAATGTCTGATGTTATAACATGATAGCCGCGGGTATCGACGGCAAGCATGGACTGCGAAGAACCTCCGAAACTTGTCTTTGATAAGCCTCCGCGATGTTTCCACCGTTGGCTCTGCTGAACCATCGATGAACCCATGTCCCATCACTGTCTTTCCTGTTCGCCTTACTACGCAACCGAGCACATCCGTGGATCAAAGTCTTGCTGAAATATCGTACGAGTATATCCGAGAGAGACTCGCCAGTGGTGAGTTTCCGCCGGGGAAACAGTTGGTGAATCGAACGCTTGCAGAAGCAATCGGGGTGAGCGTGATTCCGGTTCGCGAGGCGATCAATCGATTGGCCAGCGAAGGCTTGGTTGACCACGTTCCCGGTGCGGGTGCCTATGTTCGCAAAGCAAATCGCCAAGATCTCAACAACCTGTACGTTTTGCGTGATGCACTGGAGAGTTGCGCCGCAGGGGAAGCCGCACTGTATATTACGGAGGATCAACTGGAAGAACTCGAGTACATTCTTGATCGAGCCAAAGAGACCGCCAAGCAAATTTGCGATTCATCTAAAGGCCATAGCAACAAACGTCAGCTGGATCGCTGGATGGATGATGAGCAGCAGTTTCATGAGCTGTTGGTCGAGGCGTCGCGAAATCAGCTGCTTGCCAAAGTTGTTAGCGACAATCGGGCGATCGGCACGGTCTTTGAGGTCCAACGCAACGATCCGAGACTATTGACGGCCGACGTCGCCCAGCAGACATGCCAATCGAAGGCGGAACTGCTACAAGCCCTGCGAGACCGCGACTCCAAGCGAGCACGTCAATTGATGAGCGATCAAATCCAACGGGGCCGAAAGACAGTTCTAGACTTTCTCAACGAGCAGCGGCGAGCAAAATCCTAGTTTCGCCACCATTGAACTCAAGCAGGGAGCTCAAGTTTCAATGTGTTTCTCCTGACCGCTCGCTCAGGTTCGCTGCGCCGTGAAGGACGTGGACGAGACCTTCACATCTGAGTCGCTGGCGTTAGCCCAATCTCATCGACTTTGGCGCTACACAGGGGGCTTTTGTAGCGAAGCGGCGCAGACCGCCCGGCCGAAATCAAACGCTTCACTCGACGCAACCGGACGGCTCGCGCCGTACCGCTACACGCAGTAGATGGCACTGGTAGCGCCTACAGCGATCAGGGGGCCAGGCCACGTTTTGTCTGCCAAACGATTTGGAACTCTCACGCGAGCTCCACTATCCCGAAATTTCGCTTTTACGCAACATGCGTTTCGCTTTACCTAACGTGACTCGCGGCATCGAACTCGAGTTCGATGCTTTTTTTGAGCCGGTTCATTCAGCCTCGCTGTGCTCTGTAAGACGTTTTTCCTCGGAGCTTGGCCTCGTGGGTGTATCAAACCACCAATGAAACAGGGAAATAATCCTAGCTTTTCTCTTCTCTCTCGAAAGATGCCGTGTTATACCATGACATAGCATTGACGTTACGAGGGCCAGTTGAGAAACTCTCTAAAGGGGTTTGCATTGCGGTCGAACCTACTACGCTTATCCGTTCTTTCACTTAGCCTCCTGCGTCTGGCTGCGGCAGCCCGAACGCACCGTTTCCGGAATCGGGCCAACTGGGGCTTGGCTGGATGAGAGCCAAGCTAGCAGGATTGCTATCTGCAAAAAATCTCCGATGCGGCGGTACTTAGCCGCCAAGCAGATCCGGCGGGTGTAAATCGCCCGACCAAGCTTCTGCGTTAGAACAGGCAAACGTCTGTTCATTTATGTTTCCTAGTTTTCATTTACAGAGGTGGATTATGAAGATCAGACATAAATCTGGTTTCACATTAGTCGAGTTGCTGGTGGTGATCGCCATCATCGGCGTCCTTGTTGGTTTGTTGCTTCCAGCCGTACAAGCGGCGCGCGAGGCGGCCCGACGCATGAGTTGCAGCAACAACTTCAAACAGATTGGTCTGGGGCTGCACAATTACCATGCTGCCTATGATCAGTTCCCGATGCAAATGGGTGGAACCTATGCGGGTGGTACCCCAAACATGAACCACAACTTTGAATTGAGTTGGCTTGTCGGCCTGTTGCCGTTCATCGAACAGCAGGCGTTATGGGAGCAAATCAGTAACCCCAACAATGATGGAGGCACGTTCCCAGCCATGGGGCCGGCCCTCGGGAATACGGCTTACATCCCCTGGCGAACACAGGTGAAAGGATTTCGTTGCCCCAGCGATCCGACCGAAAGTGTCGCTGGCAATTTTGGATACAGCAACTATGCCGCGTCTCTCGGTGATTCGGGGTACGAAGAGCAAGATTGTGGCATCAACGACGACGGGACCATTCGCACCGGAAGCCAACAATGGGATTACCAAAAGCAATCTCGCTGGGACCGTGGAATGTTCCGTGGACGGCGTGTCACCAAATTCCGCGATATTTTGGACGGGACCGCGAATACGATTGCCGCAGGCGAAATGGTCGTTGATGCAAATCGGCGGGAAATCATCGGTGCTTGGGTCCACGGTGTGAATCCCTGCCGTGCCCCTAACGATGTTGAGTACACGGGCAAAATCGACCCGCAAAGGCCTCAGTTCTATAGTGCATCGGCTACCATCGAAGGCAATGCTCTGTTTCAACGAGGACACCGCTGGCATCACGGTCTTCCTCACTTCACCGGTTTCAATACGATCCGACCCCCTAATAGCTACAGCCAGGCTCGTTCTTGGCCAACCAACAATGCGTTTGGCTGGTTCACCGCGGGCAGCCGACACCAAGGTGGCTGCCACGTATTGATGGGCGATGGAGCCGTTCGATTTGTCACTGAATCCATTGATACGGGTGACCAAAGCATCATCCCTCCGGGAGGCTGTCAAGGTACGGGGGGTCCCGGCGGTGAAGCCTTGAACGGCAGAGAAAGTCCTTACGGAGTCTGGGGAGCACTGGGAACCAAGAATTGTAAGGAAACGAATGCAGAGATTCCCTAAGCTTTAATCGAGTCGTTTAAAGACAGGTACAGTCATTGGCTGTACCTGTCATTTTTTTTCATCAACCGTTCCTTTCATCAACTGAGAAACCCCCAATGATTCGCAGATTCGCTTTTACCGCAATGACATTGATGTGCCTCGCTCTCTTGCCAGGTTGCGGTGGACAAGATGACAACGTGGTGAGTGCTCCGCCCGAAACCACTTCCGTGAATGTCGATGCTGAACGAGCCAAAGAGGCGGCTGGGTCAGCCCCTGAGAATGTCGACTACACTAAGCAGTAAGTTGATGCTCGGCGATTCGTCGTTCGCGGTGTTCCGAGACTGCGTTTGAGTCGCATGGATCTACGATCCATGACGACTCGTCGGTCGCTAGGACATTTAAGGACGAGTTACAAGATAACTGTAATCTTTCGGTTGACACGAAAGCGTTATCCGAAAGCAGCTGTGGCCATCAACCTGAGCATCAGATTAGGGTGAGTGCGGTCGTTTGACTATCGATCGCGCCCCCTTTTTCTCTTCCTTATCTCGACAAACATTTCGTCCTTGACGAACATTACGTTCGAGTCGCGAAATGCTTCACAGCGTTAGTCCAAACCGCAAACTTTACGGCTGTGATTTTGCACCACATCCGCAGTCTCGGACTACCGACAGAGCGAGCGTCATTCATCTGCGTTTACAAAATCATCTCTGCCACGCCTGCCTAGAGCTCGGCCGCCTTGCCGCTGTGTCGGCATCAAGATCGAACAACCTTGTGCGAAACAAAACGCAAGCGGCAATATACATGGTGTCTGAAACCGTGGTCGGACGTACAATCTCATAAAATCTGAATCTTGCTCTCGTCTCACGTTTTCGTTTTTTCACATGCTTCTCATTGAAAATCGTTACGGTCCAACAAGGAAGGTGCGCGAGGCTGTCGCGATACTGTTTGCGATGCTGTTCAGCAGTGCCATCGGTTGTGGACCGTCGAACACTCCGGTCGATCAGCCACCGACGAGGCAAGAACACGCGAGCGAATTGCGACTCGACCACATTGCGCTCGCCCGTCGCGCGATCGCCGCGAAAGATTGGGTATCCGCAGAGACTGAATTGCGATCGCAACTCGTTGAAACCCCTGACAATGTTCTCGCTCTGGAAATGGCAGGCGATGTCGCGTCGGCCCGTGGCAAGATGCACGAATCGGCCCGCCTCTATCAAGCGGCGGTCGACAAGCATCCCCGAGCTTCCATTGAATTATTTGATAAATTGGCTCAGCAATGGACAGTCGCGGGCTGTTTGTTTGAGAGCTTGGCCGTTTTACAGCATGCAATCAAGCAATATCCATCGCACCCACAATTCCGCTTCGATTTGGCGGGATTGGGAACATTGATAGGAATGGAGCAGGTATCTACCGAACAACTGAAATGGCTTGCGCAACACAATCAGGGTAACGCCGAAGGTCTGATGGCGCTAGCGGCTCCTCGACGCATCCAACCGGACGAATCGATCTGCAAGGAGACGTTGGAGCGTTGCCCTGATGACTTACGCAATCACTATCCACTCGCCCGCTTGGACGCTGCCAATCTAAAGTGGCTTGAGGTTGCCCAGCGATTGGAAGGCGTTGTTAAACAGCACCGTGATTTTATTCCAGCGCAGCTTCTGTACGGGCGAGCATTGATCGAACTCAATCGAAACGATGATGTTCAGCAGTGGCATGATCAGCTTCCTACGGGCATCGAAGAGTCTGCAGACTATTGGGCGGTCGCCGGAATCTGGGCTGAACAACAGGGAAATTTCGAGCAGGCTGCGCGAGCGTTCTGGGAAGCCGTTCAGCGAGATGACTCGAATGATCCCGAAACGCTAAAAAAACTCGTCGTCAACCTGACGCGTATCGGCAGAGGCGATGCGTCCGCCCGACTCACTCAACGTGTCCAGCAATTCGCTCAACTCAGCGACGCGTTGGATACGTTTGATTGGAGGGATTGCCAATCCCAAAGTGCGGCGATCACGGTTGCTCAAAACATGGAGAAACTCGGGCGCCTGTGGGAGGCTGAAGGCTGGGCACGTCTGGCCTTGGGCCTGAGCAATGACAAAACCGCCGACGCCCAAGCGGCCTATCTCGCCATCCGCAAAAAACTGAGTGCGGATACACCTTGGCAGCTTCCCCAGGGGATTATCGGCAATCAAATAAAGCTTGAGGACCTGCCGCAGGTTGCCTGGACAGCAAGTCGACGTCCGACAATCGAAATGTCGCAATCGCAGAAACAAGGCGATATCCGATTAGAGGATGAAGCAATCCAGCGAGGCTTGATTCACACATGCGAGGTCTCGCCGGAAGCAAGGGAAACGGGATACGCAATCTTTCAGACAAGTGGTGGAGGCGCGGCCGCGGTTGACTTCAATTTAGATGGCTGGCCTGACCTCGCCATCGCGATGCTCGATGGTGATCCGATGAAGTCCAATTCGCAGCCGAACCAGCTGTATCTGAATCTAGCAGGACATTTTAAAAACGTAACCGAACTTGCGGGAATGCGTGACACCGGGTTTGCGCAAGGAATCACGGTGGGCGACTTCAATGACGATGGATTCCCAGATGTCTTCGACGCTAACATTGGCCGCAACCGTCTGTATCGCAATAACGGTGACGGCACCTTCAGTGACGCTTCCGATCAAGTTGGACTGCAGGGTGAATTCTGGACCACTTCCGTTGCGATCGCCGACCTCACTGGCGACGGCCTTGCCGATCTGTTCGAAGTTCAGTACTGCGCCAGCGAAGCCCCTTATACAAAGCAATGCCCCAGCAGCACTGACAATGACCGGATTGGTAGCTGCTCACCGCTACTGTTCGCAGCGGAACCCGACCGTGTTTGGCAGGGGGCTGCCAACGGCAGATTTTCGGAAACAACTGATCGCTGGCTCGGTCAGGTCAGCCCCGGGCGAGGTTTAGGTCTCGCAGTCGGTCAATTTGATGAACACGAAGGCATGGACCTGTACGTCGCCAATGACATGTCGGCGAATCAATTCTGGTCATCTGCCCATCATGACGGAGAGTTCCGTTTCACGGATCTGGCCGTCTTAAGAGGCCTCGCTGTCAGCGGCGCATCGAAAGCTCAGGCGTCGATGGGCATCGCCGCCGGGGATCCAGACAATGATGGGGACATTGACTTCTTCCTCACCCACTTCGCACGCGAACACAACACGTTTTACCAACAGGAAGCAGCTGGGATTTGGTCGGATCGCTCTCATCGTCTGGGGCTAGGTGAATCATCCATGAACGTCATGGGATTCGGTACCGAATGGGCCGACTTTGATAATAACGGCACCGTAGAATTGATTATCACCAATGGCCATGTCAACGACGTCAAGGAGGATGATCCTTACGGAATCGCCTTGGCGATGCCACCTCAAATCTACCATCGGGATCCCGGTGGTATTTGGAAGGAGCTTGTGAATAAAGAATTGGGCGAATATTTTTCGAATCCTCATGTGGGCCGCGCCTTATTGACGCTCGATGCAAATCGTGATGGGCGAGTTGATAGCCTGATCACGCATTTGTTCGAGCCTGTTTCCCTGCCGATCAATCACACTGAATCCACAGGGACCTCGCAGGGGATCGTTCTCGTCGCCACGATCGGCCAACGAGACGCTATCGGAGCCGTCGTGACATTGGAAGTCGGCGGACAGAAACGAACCGTTCAATTGTTAGCGGGAGATGGCTACATGTGTTCCAATCAACGGCAGCTATTAATCGGAATGGGCACTGCGACCGAAATTCAGAATGTCCAAGTCGATTGGCCATCAGGGAACCACGAGTCCTTTGGAAACATCTTGATTGGCGAAGATATTTTGCTCGTCGAAGGAAGCGGAGAATCGTTCCAAATCCGCTGACAAAAGCGATTTGCTCGCTTACGGAGGGTGGCAGAGCACTCGCCACGACCGACATCCGACTGCCATTCCGCTGGACACGATGCAAGGCCTAGTTATAACATGTTCTAACATGAATTAGCTGCTGCTGAAATCCTTTTCGCCCGTAAACATTGCTGAGCATACAAGTGGATCAAAGTCTTGCTGAAATTTCATACGATTACATTCGAGCGAAACTCGCCAGCGGTGAGTTTATGCCTGGGAAACAGTTGGTAAATCGAACCCTTGCGGTTGAAATCGGGGTGAGTGTGATCCCGGTTCGCGAAGCGATCAATCGGTTGTCCAGCGAGGGGTTGGTTGAACATGTCCCCGGTGCGGGTGCTTATGTTCGCAAGACGAATCGCCAGGATCTCAACAACATCTACGTTTTGCGAGATGCGCTTGAAAGTTGCGCAGCGGCAGAAGCCGCGCAGTATATTACAGAGGATCAACTGGAAGAGCTTGAGTTCATTCTTGATCTAGCCAAACAGACCGCCAAGCAGATTCGCGATTCCTCCAATGGTTACAGCAATAAACGTCAAATGGATCGCTGGTTAGATTGTGAGCAGCAGTTTCACGAACGGTTGGTCGAGGCGTCGCGAAATCCGTTACTTGCCAAAGTCGTCAAAGAGAATCGGGCAATCGCAATGGTCTTTGCGGCCCAACGCTATCATCCGCGAATATTAACGGCGAAGATCGCTCAGGAGACGTGCGAATCGAAGGCGGAGTTGCTGCAAGCCTTACGCGACCACGCCCCGGAACGAGCACGACAGTTGATGAGTTTTCAAATTCAACGCGGCCGAAAAACTGTCATTAATTTCCTTAACCAGCAAGGGCACGAGCGAAGCTAGTGCTGTTTTTTTCGTTCGTGCCGTATTTGTGAGCGGACGGCGCAAGCGGCTTGTTGATTTAATGAGCCGCTCGCGAGTGAGCAGCCGGGTGCCACGCATCACCCGGTGCCTTACGGCCCGCGGCTCACCACAGCGATTTGCATCTCGATTAAATCAACAGCCCGCTAGCCGCGGGGTTCGTCAATGTTGTTGGAAACAGGCTCGCGGCTAGCGACCTCGGCTCACAAGAATAGACGAAACTAATCGCTTCTAGCGTTAGTACGTTTGGCTCACCAATCGGGACAGTCGAACCAGTTCATTGTGTTTCTTCTGCCAGTTCTCTCAGGCACGGTGCGATTCAACGGGCGTCTCGCCCCGTCCCCAAGGCCTTCTACCGGACTCACCCCCATAAAACAGTAAATTTTGCATTTTGTCGACACACCCTGCGTCATGCCATGTTATAACATGCCATATCTCCGTCGTTGCTATTGGCTAATCAGTTCTCCCCTACTCAGGATTTCTTCAATGCGGTCGAGCCTATTAACGTTCTTTGTTCTTCCCCTCTACATAGTCGCTGCGGGATGTGGCACCCAGGCCGCACAGTCACCGGAGCCTCGCGAGCTGGAACGCTACCTGGAGCAAAACCCTGATGCGGCAGCGCGCGGCGGCCAAGCTGAACCGGCGGGTATCGATGGGCCGACTGGAGCTCTCAGTTAAGACGATCAGTTTCTCATGTTTCGCTTTCTTCCTAGTTTCAATTTACAGAGGTGCATTATGAATGTCAGAAGTAATCGTGGTTTCACGTTAGTTGAGCTGCTGGTGGTGATCGCCATCATCGGCGTCCTAGTAGGGTTATTGCTCCCGGCTGTGCAGGCGGCTCGCGAGGCGGCTCGGCGAATGAGTTGCAGCAACAACTTCAAGCAGATTGGGCTAGCGTTCCACAACTACCATTCTGCCTACAATCAGTTGCCGGCGCAGGCGGGTGGTACCTACCGAGCGCTTAGCATGGGCTGGGCTGATACTTACACACCAACCGCTGGCGGAGGCGGATCAAACATGAACCAGCTCAGTGCGCTGGTCGGCATCACGCCATTCATTGAGCAGCAGGCACTTTGGGAGCAGATCAGTAACCCGTTTCAGGTCGCCTCGGGTGATCGGTATGCTCCGATGGGTCCAAGCCCTTACATGCTACTCGCCGACCACACGGCTCAGGGCGAATACACACCTTGGTTGACAAACATTCCCTCCTTCCGTTGCCCAAGTGATCCAGGCACCGGCCTGCCAGGGCAAGGCCGGACGAACTATGGCGTCTGTCTCGGCGACTCGCTTTATTGGCAGTACAACTGCATCACAGATCAGCACGGTAGGCAGTCGCCAAACAATGTCAACGCGAAGAAAACGGCGCGTGGAATTTTTGCGCACGGTCGCCTCAAACCGCAGTTCCGTAATGTCCTAGACGGGCTTTCCAACACAATTATGGCTGGCGAGTTCAATACGGACTTGGGCGATCGAGATGTCACCACTCAACCACGCAGTGGCATCAATGGTCACCACCTTGACCCGAAAAAGGCTTACCAGCAGATCGATCCAGAGCGACCAAGGTTTTGGCTTTCGACTGCCCCAACGAATGGAAGCCCCGAAGAGATGCGAGGCTACAAATGGGCATACGGGTTAGCCATCTTTACCGGCATTACGACGATTCTTCCTCCCAATGCTCCTGTGGTCTACGACACTTCAAGCACCACCGCCACTGACATTTTCCGATGGGGAATTTTTTCACCTAGTAGTCGGCACCAAGGTGGTTGTCACGTGTTGATGGGTGACGGGGCGATTAAATTCGTTACCGATTCGATCGAAGCTGGTGGAGGGGCGATGGTTTCCCACGACGGAAATGGTGCCACGCTACCACCCGGCTCCGCAAGTCCTTATGGGTTGTGGGGTAGTCTAGGTACGCAGGCCAGCCGAGAGATTATCAACGAGGAGATCTAGCCTGCAATCTGCAAGTCGGGGTGGCGCGACAGGGGCCTGTCGCGCTGCCCGGTTTCGCAAATGTTCCCACGCCCAACCAAGCTAGGTTGAAAATTTTTGACCACGTCGATATTCCGGTGATAAATATGACCCGCTGCCTTATCCTGAGCCTGTGCATTTTCCTGTTTTACGCGCCCGCGCATTGTGCTGAGCCGGCCGATGACGTTCTGTTCAGCACTTCGTTTGAACGCCCACCGCAAGCAACGTTCCAGCAGTTAAAAATTGGCTCGGTCGAGATCAATGCGACCGGTACGGCAAACATCACCTCACGGTTTGCCCACAGCGGCGACACAAGCCTGCACATGCTTGGCGACGCAAACAATACGGTGACGCTCGTTCTTCCACCAGAATTATCCGGCGTCAAGGGAATCCGGTTTTATGCTGAGCGCTGGACAGTCAAAGGTCCGTTCACATTTAAGGTCGAGGTACAGCAGGACGGGACATGGCGCGATGTTGCACAACTGGACAGTGTGATCGACGTGGGCGCGCGTTTCCGTTCACATATCCAACTTCCGGTCACGGGCAACGCAAAAACGGATGCCATTCGTTTCAGCACCGAAGCCGCGTCCAGCTCAGGATTGCTGATCGACGATCTGTCGTTGCACTCTTCGGTTCCAAAACGGCCAACAACCATTCCGATCGATGTGATGCCGAGCGAACCGCTAAAGCTAATCGGCAGCCAGTCCCTGTTCGTGTCAGGCACACAAGACACGCACACGTTTCGCATCCCTGCGATTGCTACCGCGACCAACGGTGATTTGATCGCCGCATGTGATGCCCGGCGCACTGGATCGGGTGACCTACTTCCCCAGCGTACGATCGACATTGTGTTTCGTCGGAGCACCGACAACGGCGAGACTTGGACACCAATGGAAGTAATGGATCAGTCCGATGATGGAGGCTGCAGCGACCCATCGTTGCTAGTCGACGAAATCACGGGCGACATTTTCTGTTTCTACAACTTTATGAATAATGATAAGTCGAGCAAAGAATTTCGCTTTTACGTGCAAAAGAGCTCGGACCACGGAAAGAGCTGGGGAAAGCCGGATGACTTCACTGATCAGGTCGCCCCGCCCGAGTTAAAGGATGCGTTCAAGTTCATCACATCGGGCCGAGGAATCCAAACCCGCGATGGAACGTTGATCCACAATTACGTTCGCGTCGGCCAAGGCGTCACATTATTCGCCAGCCGAGATCATGGCAGGACATGGAAAACATTCGGAGATGTCACTCCAGGGGATGAATCCAAAGTGGTAGAATTGTCAGACGGCACGCTGATGGTCAATTCGCGGATCGCCCCGGGAAAACGGCTTGTACACAGGTCATCCGATGGCGGAAAAACCTGGGACAGCCTCAACGATGTCAGTCTACCCGACCCGCGTTGTAACGCCAGCATCATCCAGTATACGGCCAAAGCGGATGGCTATTCCAAAAATCGGCTACTGTTCTGCAACGCTGCCTCTAACCAAGAACGTCAGAACTTGGCGGTCCGAATCAGCTACGATGACGGTGCGACCTGGAGTGCTGGTAAGGTGATCGATAAGGGGGCCGCTGCGTACTCGGAAATGACCATACTGAAAGACGGAAGTTTCGGCGTCTTGTACGAACCCGGCTACAGCGAAGTCCGTTTCGTCCGCTTCTCGCTCGATGCACTGACAGACGGGACGGACCGATTGAACAAACCCTATGTCCGCGCCTACAAAGCTGGAAGCTAATCAACTCAAATCATTAGCGGCTTAGGAATCACTTCGCGACCGCGCACTTCACTTGCCCGGCGTCCATCGCTAATAGAAATGGGTAGATTCTAACCCACAAGTTCTAGCAATGCTTGGAGATGGACCAGGACTAGTTCCTGATCGATCCTTGCGAAGCAGTTACTATGTGGTTCGCACTCGATCACGTCGAAGAGGAAAATGGCTTTGTTCGTTTCGCAGGGGGGCGCATCAAAGTGGTATGCGACTGCACGTACGCACGCAGACGCTTTGGCTTAGTCAAGAAATCGTCGACTTCCCAACGGAACAAGTCCGTAACTTTGAGATCTCCATGCCGGCCTGCCACGGCGATTTGATCGTCCCCGAGGCGATTACCATCCATCACGCCGACCGAAGCCAATCCGCCGCGCGTTCGTGCCGAATGTTGAGATTCATCAATTACAGCGAGCGCGTTCGCGGAGACGCAAATACTCATGTGGCGTCTTAACGGAATCTGCCAAAAGACATGAACGCAATGGAGAATGCTATCGGGATGGTAGCCCCCATGTCGATTTGCATCACTAAGCAGTTTCTCCACGAATCTTGTCGTACTTCTGCTGGCGGTATTTCTAAAAGTCCTAAGCAGAGATGCAAGTTTGCTTAAGGTGGAGATTTTGCCTACGCTCCCGAATACCCTCGGTGTCGCCGCCCCAATGGCTATACAAATCCTTACACCGCAGACATTGGACTCGCCCGAACAGACGTCTGATCACCATTTCGCTGGACATCACATTATTTTACGTTATAACGTAGGTGCAGCGTCTATTGACCGTAACTGTCTTCCCTTTCGCCAAGCCATGCAAGCGAGCAAACCCGTGGACCGAAGCCTTGCTGAAAAGTCGTATGATTACATTCGAGAGAAGCTCGCCAGTGGTGAGTTTCCGCCCGGAAAACAGTTGGTTAATCGGACACTTGCCGTCGAAATCGGGGTAAGTGTGATTCCTGTTCGCGAGGCGATCAATCGGTTGTCCAGCGAGGGGGTGGTACGACACGTTCCCGGTGCCGGTGCCTATGTTCGCAAAACCGATCGCCAGGACCTTAATAATATTTATGTTCTGCGTGACGCACTCGAAAGTTGCGCCGCGTCAGAAGCCGCGCAATATATTACGGAGGATCAACTGGATGAACTCGCACACATTCTTGATCGAGCCAGAGAAACCGCCATGCAGATTCGCGTTTCTTCCAAAGGTTACAGCAACAAACGTCAATTAGAGCGTTGGATGAATGATGAGCAGCAGTTTCATCAACGGTTGGTCGAGGCGTCGCGAAATCCGTTGCTTGCCAAGGTCATCAAAGATAATCGGGCAATCGCAATGGTCTTTGCAGCCCAGCGATATGATCCGCGATTGTTAACGACGGAGGTCGCTCAGGAGACGTGCGAATCAAAGGCGGAGCTGCTGCAGGCTTTGCGAGACCGTGACCCCCATCGAGCGCGACAGCTGATGAGTGATCAAATCTGTCGTGGCCGAAAAACGGTCATCGGCTTTCTTAACCAGCAACGGCGAGACCGAATCTAGTCTCGCCTCGTTTAGCGTGACTCGCGGCGTTCAACACCCGTGCGAAACGCGTCTTCTGCCAGCTCTCTTAAGCTGACGGACCTCTTTTGCTGGGGGTAACGCCTGCGTCGAGCTGAAATCCACTTAATGGAAAAATCTAACTTGACATCCCTGGCGAAAGATCGCTGGCATCACATCGGTGCTGACATTCGCCGTGGAAGAATACAAGGAGATGCCCCCACGCCTACCGGAGGGAGCCCTTTCAAGCTAGCACTCATGCGGCTCTCTTGGCGAGGATTCTTGCCGTTGATATAT
>NZ_BAABGA010000032.1:0-44373 GCF_039541335.1 Novipirellula rosea
CACAGCGAATCGACGTGAAAACCGGTCGAAACACCACAATGATCATATACTAGGGTCGG
The DNA here is from genome assembly GCF_039541335.1 of Novipirellula rosea. Classification (NCBI taxonomy): domain Bacteria; kingdom Pseudomonadati; phylum Planctomycetota; class Planctomycetia; order Pirellulales; family Pirellulaceae; genus Novipirellula; species Novipirellula rosea. The sequence continues at coordinate 60 of NZ_BAABGA010000032.1, forward strand.
AAAACGAGCCCACAGCGAGTTTTCCGGGGAGGGCAACGTGGCTGCTAAATTGAACGTTCTACCTCTAACACACCGAGGCCCCACCCAGAGCTTGCTCCGCTCGCTCTGACCTCCCCAAAACAAGTTTCGGGGAGGTGAAACGCAATCGGCTTGGAAAGCCGAGCGACAATGGGTGCATCACGCCGCAACGGAACAACACCATTTTTCAATTCACAATTGTCAATTTAACCTTTTCAATGCCAACGAAAGTCTTGACGACTTCCGCTACGACTACATGCTCTTGGTTGCGTAGACTTCGGCGTACTCGATCGCCCAGCTGTCGATTAGACGCAAAAAATCGCTCTCGTTGACTTCCGCGATCGTGACAAAATGATTGCGATTAAAGAGCTCGCGATTCATCACCGTGCCTTTGCCCTTTAGCTCCAGCACATTCAAGTCACTGTAGGGGCGAATCATCATCTCCAAACGACTGTATTGGTTACTCCGCTTGCCCGCTTCGATCCGCAGATCGTCTCGGTAACAGGCCGCTCCCCAGCCATTCTCGCCAAACAACGCCTCGGTGCGGAATCCCGGAAAATGATCGGCGACGCGATGCACCGCCTTCTCTATGTGATCCGACAGCGATAGTCGCAACGAAGTGTGCAGTCGCCGGAGCTCTTCCGCCGACATCTCCTGCTGCCGCTCCGCGGTCGCTTTCCGCTCCGCTCGTTGCTTCCCACGCTGGATGGCCGACTCGAGCCGTTCGTTAAAATCGTCGCTCATCTATCAGGCCGATGGTTCCGTGGAGGTGCTGGTGGGCTCGTCACCCGAGGCTGCCGAGGAAGCTTCCGTCGTCTCCGGCTTGGGGGTTTCCGGCTTAGGCGATTCCGGTTTCGGCGTTTCCGCTTTCACCGTCTCGGCAACCACAGGCTTTTCACTACCAGCCGCAGTCGCTTCGGTCGCCTCGGCAACCGCCGACGCTTCCGGTTTCGCCTTTTCCTTCTTCGGCTTTACTTCCTTGGCGGGTTCCGCTTTGTCCTTGGAAACAAACTGCATCAAATCGCCGAATGAACGCAGTGGCTCGTCCCCTTTCAGCATCGCATCGCTGATCGGTTCCACCGGCTTGCTGCTGACGACACGGTACGTTTCGGATTGCTTGCCACGTCCGCCGCCGCGTTGATCGCGACCTCGGTTATCGCGTCCGCGCCCCCCATCACGTCCACCGCGTCCGCCACCACCGCCGGGTCGTCCACCACGGTCGCCGCCACCACCAGCCGCGCCCGCTTTGCCACGACCGCCACGGTTATCGGGACGGCCACCCTTGGCAGCTTGCCCGCCAGCCGCGTCGCCGCGTCCCGCTCCGCCGCCACGGTTGCCACCGCCACGATTTTGCGATTGCTGGCCACGGTGAGGACGATCGCTGCGCTGACGTCGCATCTCTTCGAGTTCGATCTCACGCTGAGGCGAAATGGCACTCAGGGCCACTCGCCGACGCTTGGTATCGATGCCGGTCACCCAAGTCGTGATCACGTCACCCACTTGGATTGCCTCGTGCAAATCTTCGATAAATTGTTCCGAAACACGGCTGACGTGAATCAGCCCACTGCAATCGGGCGCCAATTCGACGAACACGCCAAACGGCATCACGCCGACCACCACGCCGATCACTTGGTCGCCGGTCTTCAACGTCTTCAAGTTCGGCATCGATGTCAAAACGGCATTGGATGCCCCATCGGCAACGTCGCTGTCCCCGAACGGGTCACACAACCAACTGACCAATTGACGAGCCCGGCGGGCACCGATCTGCCATTCTTTGATGCACTTGTCGATCTTGGCCTTTTCAGGTCGAGGCCGAACCACTCGCATCGAAACCGCAGCTTCCTCAGCCGACGGAGTCTCTTCGGATGGTTGAGTTTCTTCAGAAGATTGGGCCGCTTCGGCATCAGCTGCCGCTGGCTCCGACGAATCACTCGCGGCCGCATCACCTGCAGGCGACTCCGACTCGGAACTCTCGCTGGCCGCCGTTTCCGATTCCGCCGCCGCTTCTCCCGCCAACTCGCTTGCCGAAACACTTTCCGGTGGCGGGTCTGCGGGAGCCGCATCACCACTGGCGCTGGCGGTATCGAGTTCGGCGGACAAACCAAACGGTTTCTCCTCGGCCTCGTCGTCGCTCGGCGTTTCCTCACTCGCTGCCGCCGGCTCGACGACATCGCTCAATTTCGGCGACGCGTCTTCGTCAAAATTCGGAGTTTCGTAACCAGGCGGTGTCGACGGAGGCAGCTCGATCTCGAGCGCCGTCGCCAACTTCTTCGCAAGCGGATAATCCTCGGGGTGAATCAAAGTCCCATCGAGCGATTCTTCGCTGCCAAACACACGCAGAAACGGCAACGCTTGGCGAGTCGACGCTTGGTCGCCCCACGACTCGAGTTCTTCGATCTGCTCTCGCGATTTGAACAATTCCTTGCGGCGAGCCGCATCCAACGCGTCAGCGACTTGCGGCGTCACGCCCGGCAGTCGGCACAACCACGATGTCGGAGCTGCATTGGCATCCACTCCGCCACGCGACGCGCCGCTGATCATCACGTCGTCAAGCACATCCATCAACGCTTGGTCGGACAGCTCACGCTGGAACGAACCCAAACGCAACTTCAGCGGATCGACCTTGGCGATCGCACCGGCGGGCTGCAGCACCGAAAATGCCACCCAAGCCGCACTGCGGAATCGACGTGGGGTCGTTCGCATCTCTTGGTCGGCAACCTGGCTGCCCGCATACGTGTCGGCACCACTGCGATCGGCCAACGTCCAGCGGATCGAGTTTTCTGGCGATTGTTTGACCAATTCGCTGACCGCCACCAAACAACCTCGGCGAGCCGGGCCGTTGCTGATCACGATCAAATCAACGTGATGAGCGTGAATCAGTTCGCCCATTCGCAACACCGCTTGCGAACGCATGCCGGCGGATAGTTGGCAAGGCAAATCTTCGCAGTGCAGCAAACGGCCATCGCTTGCCACGATCGCGGTAGCCGCAGTGCGAGGTCCGACCGCATCGATCGACATCACCACTTTGGCTTCGACGCCGCTGCGATTGACTTGCATTCGCAGATGGTCGGCCGCGATGCCCAGCAATCGAGTCGACGCACGTTCTTGCAATTCGTCCCACCACGCCGCTTCGGCAGCACCGCGGATGTCCGCTTCGTTTTCAATCAGAATGCTTCGCAGCATGTCGGCCAAACGCGGATTGATCCGCTCGGCAGTGCTCTGCAGCTCAGCAACCAAGCGGTTCGCATCGTACTCGAACGAGCAATTGGCGACTTGGCTGCGAAGGGCGCGAGCGAGCATCACGGTTTGGAACGAGCTGAGCTTGTTCGTCGGAATTCGCTTGCCTTCCAGCGGCTTCAACACGCTCATCAACCAACGACGACGACGCTGGCGAGGCGACACCTTCTTCTGTTTCTTAGCCGGCGCCGGTTCCGACTTCTTCTCGGCCTTCGGCTCTTTTGCCTTCGCATCGGCCGCAGCGGGCGTCTCCGCATCCGCCGCAGCCGGCTCGGTAGTCGCAGCGGGCTCAGTAGTCGCAGCCGGCTCGGTCGCCGCAGCTTCGTCAGCTTGCTTGGTCTCGGCGACAGCTTCGCTAGCAGTTGTATCCGCAGCAGTTGGCTCGGTCGCTGGGTTCTCCGCAGCTGGGGTCTCGGTCGCTGTCGGCTCGGTCGCGGCAGGCTCGTCGGTTTTCACCGAGTTATCTGCTTCGCTGGCCGCAGCCGCTTCTGCCGATGCCGCTTCCGCCGCAGGCGCATCAGCCGCAGGAGCTTCCGTATTCGCGGTTTCGGCCGCAGGCGTTTCTTTCGCAGGCGTTTCCGCAGTTGCAGCTTCGGCCGTGGGTGTTTCCGTTGCAGCAGCTTCAGCCGTTGCAGATTCCTCGGCCACCTGGGTCAAGGCCGCTTCGTCTTTCGCCGCCGGTTTGGCGTCGACCGATTTTGTGCTCTTCGATCCCTTGGCGTTGGCCGAGCCGGGCTTGGATCCACCTTCGGCCGCATCGTCATGATCATGATCGGCGCTGGAGTGGGGATCATGGATTTCGATCACATGGATCTTGGCATGTTTGCCCAGCCACTGGACGGCCGCATTGATCATCCGCGGATCGCCAGCCAACCGGCCCGCCAACGATTTCTCCAGCTTCGCACTGGCTTCGTTGGCGTCGTCGATCGTTTCCATTTTTTCGGCGATTGCGTGCAAGTCGTCGCCGTCACCCTTTTGCGGGTTCAGCACACGGACGGCCAGCCGGGTTGCGGAATCGACCGCTTCGCCCGACTCCAACTTGATCCGTCGGCCGAGACGTTCGAGCATCCGCTTCGAATTCGCCTTCTCGATCGCTCGTCCCAGCGCAGGGTCGGCAATCGGGGTCGCTCGCCAGCTTTCGAGCAACTCGGCGCGTCGAGCGGCCAGTTGACGGTCTGCCTGCAGCGCCTCAGCGAGCGCCCACAAACTAGCCTCGTCCAGCCCCCCCAATTCATCACGCCGATACCGCGCCAAAAATGGCGGCGAGTATCCTTGTTCAATCAGGGGCAACGCAATTCGTAAACTTGATTCTTCGCAACGCCCGCGTCGGGCAATTGCTTCTAGATCGACAGTCATCGCAAGTCGGTCTCATTCATCGGTACGCCCGAGCTCAGCCAACGCGTCCAGGAAAAAACGGCTCCCTGAACACCTAACTTCACGTCGAAACGATACCTTCAATTTTGGAAGCCAGCAGTTTTGGGTGTTTCACAGCGGCTCTGCTGGAGTTTCAATCAACAGGTCAATAAAAATCGACCCGCCGCGGAGGGCGAAGATAGCGCCGAACAGCGGAAATGTCAACCTACGAGCAAGCCCCCAATCTGCTAGCACTTCAGGTTTCCGAAGATTTCCCCCTCCAACCGGCAAGGTAGGTGGGAAAAGGAGCTTGGAGTGGGGATTGGGGAGACAAGGAGACAAGGAGACAAGGAGACAAGGAGACAAGGAGACAAGGAGACAAGGAGACAAGGAGACAAGGAGTGAGGAGTGAGGAGTGAGGAGACCAGGCCGTAGCGAAACTTGCCAAAAGTTTCGTTCCACCATAGTCGGCCAGCTTTCCAAGCTGGAACCGCCAGAGTTGATGTCACCACTTTCAATGCAGGCGTCTCTCTCTCTCAGCGAAGTCAATTCACAGCCCACGCTAACGGCTTGGAAAGCCGTGCGACAATGCACGCACCCTCATTTTTCAATTTACAATTGTCAATTTAACTTTTTCAATTTCTCCCACCGAATTCACCCGCCCAGCGAAGCAGGGAGGGGCGAAAAACGAGCCACGCGGAGTTTTCCGGGGAGGGCTTCGTGGCAGCGGAAACCGACGTGGCATCGAGAACTCGGACAGGCTGGCAGCCTGGACTACAATCTCGGCGCAGCATCCGCCGCTTCGGGGGCTCTTTTATAATGAATGCCACTCTCTGGCCTCCTGCTTCTCTGGCCTCCCCGCTTCTCCTGCACTTGAGCCCGACCGATGAGTCACCCCAGTAAACTGAAAAAGCCGTTGTTGTATGGTTTGATCGGATCGGTCCTGTTCGGCGCCGTCCTGGGCATCTTCTTCGTCTTGCGGAACACCTGGAGCTGGTTTGAGCTCCAAGTGGTGATGACGACTGTCGTGATTGCCGCAGCCAGTCTGTGTGGTCTCGCCTGCGACATGACCCGCACTCCGCATGGCCGCAATTTGCTGCCGTCCGCCGGACTGATTCTGACCGGCATTGCCGCCGCACTGCTGCTATTTGGCATCTGGACCACCAACGATTCGGAGATGTACTGGAAAACCACCACCTGCCTGTCAATCCTGTCCGTCACCACCGTCCACGTCTGCCTGTTGTCGATCGCGAAACTGGCCAGCCGATTTCGCTGGGTCTATTTCATCGGCAGCCAGATTATTTTCGGCTACTCGCTGGTACTGTGTGGCGTGATCTTGGGCGAGATCGATTCGTCCGCCGTCTGGCGACTGATCGCCGCGATGTCGATCGTCGTCGCCGCGGTCAGCCTAGTGATCCCAATCTTGCACCGGATCAGCAAACTGGACCGCAAAGGCACCGCAGTGCTCGGCCCGATCGACCAACGCAACATCGCCTCGATCGACGAAGAGATCGAGCGATTAAAAAATCGAATCGCCGAACTCGAACTGCTCAAATCATCCAGCCTGCCGCCCAATCCTCTAACGTAACATTCCGGCATCCCCAATCGCCGATGTCACCCGTCCGTAGCGAAACTCGCGAAGAGTTTCGGCACCATTGTCGGCCAGCTTTCCAAGCTGGAAACGCCTGCGTTGATGTCACCACTTTCAATGCAGGCGTCTCTCTCTCGCAGCGAAGTCAATTCACAGCCCACGCTAACGGCTTGGAAAGCCGAGCGACAATGCACGCACCCTCATTTTTCAATTTACAATTGTCAATTTAACTTTTTCAATTTCTTCCACCGAATTCACCCGCCCGGCGAAGCCGGGAGGGTCGGAAAACGAGCCTTCAGCGAGTTTGCCGGGGAGGGCAACGTGGCAGCTAAATCGATCGCTCTATCGCTAACACCCCGAGGCCCCACCCAGAGCTTGCATCATTGTCGGCCAGCTTTCCAAGGTGGAACCGCAAATGGTGAACGATCGTCTCCCTGGACGAGGTTACTTTTGTCGCCACGACCAAATCCGCTGCACGCCATCGGCTTGGAAAGCCGAGCGACAATGCACGCACCCTCATTTTTCAATTTACAATTGTCAATTTAACTTTTTCAATTTCTTCCACCAACTTCACCTGCCCCGTAGCGGAACTTGTCAAAAGTTTCGTCCCGACCGACGCACCAACGCACCAACGAAAGCCGTTGACGACTTCCGCTACGTGACAAACGCACACCCACGTTTCGCTCCGCTGCGTCTCCATCATCCCCGCACGCCCCGGCCGCTCACGCGTTACCGCTCACACAACGCACCCTCCACACATCGCAAAACGAAATTTCGAAATTGCCGAACTGACAACTCAAAAAACGCTGCGAGCCACTGCGAGATGCAATACATTGAAACGATTGATGATGATGATTCCAATCCAATGTCGATGGGGCCACGGGAGTGAAGCGATGAAACATTCAATCGGATGGCCACCCGGCCTGTGGGTTCTTGGCATTGCGATGCACTGCGTTTTTGCGCTGCACTGTGTTCCAGCCGCAGCGCAGGCCCCTGAACCAAAGTCCCCTCCCGACCCGAGCGACCTGCTCTCGCTGGTTCTGATCCAGTCGGATCTGTCGGACGCGACGCAAACGATGACGATTTGCGATGCCGACGAAGACGGGTTCATTGACGCTGCCGAACGCAAACGGCTGGCGTGGCGTGACGAGCATGCCACGTTTGATCTGAATCACGACGGCAAACTAACGCATTTGGAAGTCGCCATCTATCTCGCCAACCAACGCGACTCGTTGGGGATCACGCAATTTGACCGCAACAATTCCCAGGTCTTCATCAAGCGACACGACACCAATCGCAACGGGCAATTGGATGCCGATGAAATCGCCGACGGCTGGCCGCCGGATCCGTCCCAGTTTGACAAGGACGCTGACGGCATCATCACCGCGATCGAAATCGCCGAACAGTTCGCCTATAAACGCGTCCTCCGCCGCGAACTAGGGATCGAAGCGGTCGACAACATGAGTGCGATCAAGGTGATGAAGAAGTTCGATAAGGATGGCGACCAAAACCTGGACGCCAAAGAATCGGCGGCCGCCGGATTGCCACTCGATATCCGGGGGCATGATGACAACGGCGACGGTAAGCTGAACAACATCGAGCTGGCGATCTTGTTTTCGAAGCATCGGCGAGAACTAGGGCTCAGTAAATCGGACGGCGTCAAGGCGAAACGGATCATCGCGATGGCCGACTTCAACCAAGACGGCAAGATCAGCCAAGATGAGATGCGTGGCGACGCGTTTTCGGCCGATGGGGACGCGTCCTCACAGTACACTCGGTTCGACGCCAACTCCGACGGCACCGTCACGCTGGGTGAAGTGCAAACGTACATCGCCAGCGAGCGAAAGCAGCTCGGGTTCAGCGACGAGCACATCGCCAACGCCCGCCGGCTGCTCCTGCGTCACGACACCGACCGATCGACGTTCATCGAACCTGCCGAGTTGTCGTCCGGCGCATCCGTCCCGGGCAAGTTGCCGGCATCAACAATGAAAGCGGCCGACGAAAACAAAGACGGCCGCCTGTCGCTCCAAGAACTCGCCAAACATTTAGCGAAACAACAATAACCCACGCAATCGGCTTGGAAAGCCGAGCGACAATGTCCCCGTAGCGAAACTTGTCAAAAGTTTCGGCACCGCCAACATCCCACGAAGCTCTTGCCACGCGTCAGCGAACCGAAAACATTGAAAAGGTTAAATTGACAATTGTAAATTGAAAATTGCTGACTCCTCAGCCACGGACGTGGCGGCAGCATGTAGCCTTGGGCGTTAGCCCAAGGAATGCGGTCAAACCGGACTCGCAAAGCCCCAGCAGGGGCGACAGAAAACTTCACCCGCCCAGCGAAGCGAGGGAGGGTCGGAAAACGAGCCCACAGCGAGTTTTCCTTGGAGGGCAACGTGGCAGCGGAAACCGACGTTCCATCAACAAGCCACTCAAGAGTATCGGCACCGCCAACACTCCACGCAGCTCTTGCCACGTGTTAGCAAACCGAAAACATTGAAAAGGTTAAATTGACAATTGTAAATTGAAAATTGCTGACCTCTCAGCCACGGACGTGGCGGCAGCATGTGGCCTTGGGCGTAAGCCCAAGGAATGCGGTCAAACCGGACTCGCAAAGCCCCGGCAGGGGCGACAGCAAACTCGCCCATCGCGTATCCCGTAGCGAAACTCGCCAAGAGTTCCGGCCGTCATAGTCGGCCAGCTTTCCAAGCTGGAACCGCTAGCGCTGAACGCCCCACTATCGATGCACTCGACCTCTCGCTCTGGCAACCTGCCCACAACCCGCGCAATCGGCTTGGAAAGCCGAGCGACAATGCTCCCCGTAGCGGAACTTGTCAAAAGTTTCGTTCCGATCGGAAAAGCCGCCAGCGAATTCACCCGCCCAGCGAAGCGAGGGAGGGTCGGAAAACGAGCCTTCAGCGAGTTTTCCGGGGAAGGCAACGTGGCAGCGGAAACCGCCGTTCCATCAACAAGCTGCCAAGAGTATCGGCACCGCCAACACTCCACGAAGCTCTTGCACGTGTTAGCAAACCGGATACATTGAAAAGGTTAAATTGACAATTGTAAATTGAAAATTGCTGACCTCTCAGCCACGGACGTGGCGGCAGCATGTGGCCTTGGGCGTAAGCCCAAGGAATGCGGTCAAACCGGACTCGCAAAGCCCCGGCAGGGGCGACAGCAAACTCGCCCATCGCGTATCCCGTAGCGAAACTCGCCAAGAGTTTCGGCCGTCATCGTCGGCCAGCTTTCCAAGCTGGAACCGCTAACGTTGAACGCCCCATTCACAGTGTCCCCAAGCTCTCGCTCTGGCAACATAACCACAACGCACGCCATCGGCTTGGAAAGCCGAGCGACAATGCACGCACCCTCATTTTTCAATTTACAATTGTCAATTTAACTTTTTCAATTTCTCCCACCGAATTCACCCGCCCAGCGAAGCGAGGGAGGGTCGGAAAACGAGCCTTTCAGCGAGTTTTCCGGGGAGGGCTCGCCGCAGCTAAATCAGACGTTCCATCAACAAACGTGTCAAGCGTTTCGAAACGCTCAGTACCCCACGAAACCTGGGTGCAGGTGTTAGCAGCACGGAGAACAATGAAAAGGGAAAATTGTAAATTGACAACTGAAAACTGCTGACTCCTCAGCCACGAACGTGGCGACAACTCTCAGCGCCCCCAACCTCTCTCGCTCCGACAATCCAATCACACCCCGCGCCCTCGGCTTGGAAAGCCGAGCAACAATGCACGCACTCCCATTTTTCAATTTACAATTGTCAATTTAACTTTTTCAATTCTTCCCTCTTTCCGTCCTAGCTACTTGCCGCATTGGCGGGATTGGTATGCAGCAGCACTGGAGCCGCACACACCTGGCAATCGCGATAGAAGCAATTGGCGTTCTTACGAAGCTTCGCCTTGCTGCTACACACCTCGCATTTTTGCGGCACCGTCTTGGTCGCCTCACAAGCCCGACAGCGGAGATAGTAGCCGTAGCGGCCATACAGAATCTCAACGTCCGTCGTCTCACAATCATCGCACTTGACGGCAAAGGGCGCTGTGGCGCTCGACTCTTTTGCAACTGCGACTTCGTTCACCGCCGCCACCTGCTTGGAGACAACATTCGGCTTCGCAGGTTTCACCGCCGCCCCCCCTCGGCACTGGCTCTTTAAAAACTCCTTGATCGCTTCCATTTCATGGTCAGTAAAGGCGGCAACTTGATGTTCTTCGAGTTCCTTTGTTTTCTCCTTGCCGGCCGCCAGGAAATTGACCAGCCCTTTGACTCCTTGGGTTTGCTGGTAGCGGTTCGTCTTTTCGACGATCTCCTTGACCACCCGCTCGGCCTTCATTAATTCAGGCGGATTGGCTCCGTTTCGCTCAATCACTCCCTGATCCGAGATCGCCACAAACACGGTGAACCGTTCGTCACCGAAATAAGGCTGGACTTTTCCGAACAGCTTCTTTGGCCGCAGCGATTCCTTAGCGTCATTGAGTAAGTTCTGCAGCAACTGAGCCTGCAGTCGCCCCTGTTCGATTGGCGACCGCATCCCCATTCGCCGGCCACCGGATGTCCTGACAAACTCGTGGTGCTCGTTGACTTCAACTGTCCCTGTCACCGATTTGCTTTCGACGATCACGAAACCAAATCGATGCATCACAAGATGATCGATCTGTGCTCCCTCGCCATTTCGTTCATATGCGACATCATTAAACACTAGCACATCAGACGACTCGGCGAAAGCACGACGCAAGAAGAACGCCATTTGTTTTTCCGCCTCATACCCCGCGTTTCCCATCGGGTCTGTCGGCCGGACGGATTCCTTTTCTTTTACGATCATCAGTGCTCTTGGATTAGCAAATGGATGCAGCGACCCCCGCCGCTGCTAGCTTAAGGACGTTTACGGTAGTGGACGAGGCGACGAGTCCCCGCCCCTTTTGTAACGCCGTATTCTTGTTTTGGTAGTGGACAACTTTTGGTAGTGGACAACGCAAGGAGTCCCTGTTTCAAGTTCGATGCCTAGACGCAATGGGTCGCCACCACCCGACCAGCGAGGCATAACCACCCGCTTGCATCTGTGACGCCAGCACAGCCGCCCAATCGTTACTCCGACGTTGACGGCGCGATCAAGCTCACAAATTCGCCGATCACTCTCAGGTCGTCGGCCTGCTCTGCAGACACTTGGATCGGAGCGTAATCCTTGTTCAGCGGCTGCAGTTCGATCGCCGCATGTTCCCAGCCATCGTCAGTAACGTTCTTGGTCGAGTGGTAGCGTTTGATCGTGTAGCGACCGCCCTCTTCAGGGTCCATATGCGTGTTAACCTGCACGAGCAGCAGTTTTCCTTCACGCGATCCCGCGTCAATGGGACGGAACAGACACCAAGATCCTGTCGGAATCTTCGGCTCCATCGAATGCCCCGTAACGCGAGCGGCAAACATCCCTTCGGCCAGCCGTTGACCAGGAACTTCAATCCAACCGATCGCCGTCGGCACTCCCTCCGGCCCCCATCCGCCGGCGGCAATTGAAAGGTCGTAAACTGGTGCATGCGTCGTGTATTTCGCTGCCTTCGGCACCTCAGGCACGACCACATCGGCGTCCGCGTCAATCGGCTCGGCGGCATCTCGTTGAATCGCCCCATCAACCGGGCATGGCGACACCTGCCACTGTCCGTCCTGATTCGTGAATTGCACATGGAAATTCGTTCCCGGCAAACCGGCATTCGGCCCGAACCACGATTTCAGCAAGTCGCCCAGCTTGTTCTTCGTTTCGCCAACCGGTCTCGCTACGTTGCAGGCGATTTTGACGAGTTTAAACTCCCAGACCTCACCGCTGGGAAGCTTTGCCACGATCGGACCGGTGGGACGCTCCGGCAATTCGCTCATTTCAGGCAGGAAAAGAATGGGGCGTCCGTTGGCATGGGACACCTTTCCATCGAATGCCAAATCGCCAGACTTGCTTTTCACCAGGCGACGACTCTTCGCGTACGCTGCAAGACGCCAGTCAACCAGTTCTTCGGTCATCGACTCGAGCGAAGAGTGCAGCTGATCAGGGCAATCGATGCGGAACCGAAAGTGGTTGCCATCTCGCTCGAACCAAACTTTCTTGTTTTGAGTTTCCAACCATCGCCCGATCGGCCATTTGATCCACCAATCCGACCATTCGCGGTCGCTCGCGTTCTCGTGGTCAACCGCGTGGTTATCACCGGCGAGGTCGCGCTGCAGCACCTCATGGTGAAGCATAAATCTTCGGCACTGCTTCGAAAGTTCGTCGAGATCGATCCCCGAGAAAAACTGGCCCGAATCCAACAGCACTCGTAGCACGACCATCTTGTACGACTTGTTCAAACTAGTCGTCTCTACCGTCTTTAACCAATCACTGAACGCTGCAAGTGTTTCGCGTTGCGGATCATCTAAATCACCTTCGCTGTGAGTAAATCCAAACCAACTTCCCTCGCCTGCACCCATCGTTTTTGGCAAATAGCCGTGGGCAAACACTTCCAATGCGGTCGGGCGGCGTCCCAATTCGTCTCGGATCGCTCGGTAGCCTTCGATCGAGGCTGTTTTGCCCTTGGGAAGAAACTTTTTCAGCATGTCCTTCGCGTCGAGCTCGACATCCAGCAAACAGCCGTCGGGAAGGTCAACGGGTTTTCCCCCAAGCCAATCCTTCAGCGGTTGCCATTTGTCGCTGCCCGAACGCAGTGATAACAGATGCACGATCCGCTGCGCAAAAATGCGATGATTGCCAACAAAATCGATCACCAGCAGACGTGACTTGCCTTCGCTTGCACGCAGGCCACGCCCCAGCTGTTGCAAGAAGATGATTTTTGATTCGGTCGGCCGAAGCATCACGACACGGTCCACCGCTGGAATGTCGAGTCCTTCGTTGAACATGTCGACCACGCACAGCGTCTGAAGCTTGCCGCTGCGGAGCCCTTCAAGCGACTCGCCGTAACTGTCGCTACCCTCGCCCGAAAAGACCGCTGCGGACGAGACACCTTTCTCCTTCAGCCAATCGCGTGCGAACAAGGCATGACGCTTGGAACAGCAAAACACGATCGTTCGCTCGGACGGATGCTCTTGCATCGCCGTCCAAAGCTTGTCCATCCGTTCGCTGCGAGCGACTCGTTCTTCCAGTTCCGCCACGTCGAAACGTCCGTTTCGCCAGGGGACTTGCCGGAAATCGACCGTGTCCTTGATCCCGACGTAGTGGAACGGGACCAGCGAGTCCTCGGCGATCCCGTCACCGATCGTCGCTTGATAGGCCAAGTTATCATCAAAGATCGTAGCCACATCGACGCCGTCGGTACGTTCGGGAGTCGCCGTCAATCCGAGGGCAAAGTCGCAATCCAGCTTAGCAAGTACGCGGCGATAACTCGGTGCGCTCGCATGATGCACTTCATCCATGATGACGTAGTCAAAGTGTTCTTTGGCCAGCCGCTTGAGCCCCTCGGGACGCGCAAGCTTCTGAATCGATGCAACGACAAGATCTCCGGTCAACTCGCTGTCTTTTCCGCTATACCATCCCGTCGAGCCGTCGCCGAAGCGGTGGTCCAGTAGCCGCGAAAGCACCGTCTCGGATTGTGCCAGAATATGGGCTCGGTGGGCAATGATCAGAACGCGAGGACGACGACGGACGAAATCGCCGAATTGACAGGCATCAAACGCCGCCAACCAAGTCTTCCCCATCCCCGTCGCCACAGCGACAAGTGCCCGGCGATGGCCAGCGTCGCGAACACGCTGCAAAGCCTGCAGCGCCTCGACCTGCCAAGCACGAGGCGACGGAATTTGCACCGGATCGACGGTGACCGGGACGAAATGCTCGCGACGATACTTCTCCGCTGTTTGCTCGTAATTCGCGACCAATTCCGGCGTCAGCGTCGAGGCCACGTCCCATAACAAATCGAACTGTTCGGAAAACTGAGCGTGCGATGACTCTTTCGCGTTCGTGGTCGACAACAGGTTCCACTCGACGCCGGTCAGCAGTGCCGGTTTGGAAAGATTGCTGCTGCCCACCGAGATAAAGTCGCGGTACTCCTCTACGATCCGCCACGCCTTGGGATGAAACGACGCCGGACTGGACGGCAGCTTTGCCGTCTCAATCAGCTTGACCGATAACTGTGGTGACGATGATTCCTCCGCCACCAATTCGCACCATCCCAGCAGCGTCCGCAGTGCCTTGGGATCCGAGATAAACAGATAATCGCTGACCAAAATCCGCACCACCGCTTGATTTCGGATCGCATCAAAGAGCCGTTCTTCGATCACATCCAGCCCTGAAGACTGGACGAACGAGACCAGCACATCGACTGATTTTGCACCCGCGATCCGCCAATCCAAATGCTCCCAGAGCGGCGACTGCGGATGTCCCACACTCAAATAGGCATCGGTCTCGGCGGGGCCCGCAACCGAAGCATCGGGTTGCTCGACTAGGTAGTTGGCTTTGGAGGGGATGACATGACGAACCCCACCGCGAGGATCGGCGACGTCACCTCGGTAACGCGGGATCACATGGATATGAACGTGATCGACCGTCTGTCCTGCCGCACTCCCCGCATTGAAGCCGACATTGTATCCATCGGGTTTGGGGCGCAGTGTTTCATCGAGTTTCTGCTTGACGACATTCACCAGCTCCATCAACGCGGCCTGTTCATCCGCCGTCGCATCAAACCAAGTCGCCGCGAGCCGTTTGGTAACAACCAGCGAGTGCCCTGGAGCGACCGGAAATCCGTCAGAGATGGCGAACGCCAGCTCATTGGAAGCAAGCCAATCCTCAGGCGAAATGCAAAGAAACGGAGATTTCATCGACAAAGTCTATACGACCAAGAAACAGGCGGGCACCACGAGCGATCTATGGACAGTTCTCCCAAGATACAGCGGCATACAATGTTTGTCACCCGGGAACGAATCGTTCAAAAATGGCCACGGAACATCTCTTGGTACAGAAGTCTGTATTGCCCGTATCGAGAACTGGAGATCACAAACCGTTACAACTCGATCGCTTCGATTCCGATCTCCTTTAACTCCCCCATCTCGTGAGCCCAAGGCGATGGCAGTGTCATTGACGTTGGAGTGGAAAAAGCCCGTTGCATAGCCCTCTGAAACACAGGATTGCATTCTGATCCAAAATGGACCTCTCTCCTTCCATCGCTGCCATAATGAACGATGATTACTCCTGTAAACTCACTTTCATGCCTTAAACGCCAACACAACGTAGCATGAACACATGAGTTGGTGACGGTATATGTCCCATTTTAATACATGGTGGGTAGCTGAACTTGGCTTTCTGCAATGCCACTAGGAACCGCTCGCTTGAAACTGACAACGCAACTTACTGATCGGTTTCTGACGTCAGCAAAAACGGACTAGCATAGTTCATCCTTGCCCTTAAGCTCTTGCCAACGAGAAACGGCCTCCTCAAAACGTTGGCGAGCGGACTGACTTAAACGCCCAAGGCCGATACTTCGGGCCAACGCGATGGCGGGATCGTCCTCGGAAAGCAGATGCTCATTCCGCTGAATAAGACCAAGAAGTTCAGCGATGGGTATTTCGCCAACACTACGGCGATCATCCTCACAGGACGCGTTGCGAAAGCAGATTATTCGTGAGGGCGTTTCGCTTGACCAGAGAAATCGCCCTGTGGTTTCCTTGGTGGACGGAACTCCAATCAGCAAATTAAGTACTCGCGATCGAATGTTGGCACCGGTTCTCGCAAATCCATGAGCACGGGCAACTTGCTTCGCTAAGACGTCGTCGCGAATCGGAGCTTGTTGATTTAAGATGGCCACCGCCATAGCGCGAAGTTCATCGTCATACGATGATTCAAAAAATCGATCTTGATTGGATGCCAAATCGGACAATTTCACACGAGCGTAGAACATCTGAGGATCACCATGGAACCGCTCGTTGGACTTGTCAACGGTCAAACCTTTTGGCGCGAGGTCAATATCATGCTCCGATTCTATCCCAGAGGCAGATTCGATTGCACTGAAACTCGTATCAGGCTCGGTAATATTGGGATCGACGGTGTCGAGTTTTTCCGTATCGAGTGGAACATCGTTGCGCTGATCGTCCAAGAGTTGCTGCAATTGACGATGGACAGTTTCGGTAGCGGACTTCGCGTCATACCACCACTCTGGTGACCAGATGCGAACGATGTTCCAGCCGAGATTTTCGAGCACCTGCTGTCGGATTTTGTCTCGATCTCGAGCGACAGCACTTCGATGATAGGTCGCTCCGTCGCATTCCACACCGGCGAGATACGCTCCGGGTTTGTCAGGGTGAATGACTCCGAGATCGACGCGGAAACCGGACACCCCGACTTGAGGTACCACCTGCCAGCCAAGGCTTTGCAAGGATTCTGCAACCGCTTCTTCAAACGGCGAATCGAAACCACCGCCACTGCCCTCACTTCGGGCCGCTATTGCCTCGGGCCCCTTTTCGGCGTACTCCAAGAAGGCTTTTAAATCTCGTACTCCACGCGAATTGGTTCCTAAGATGCTCAATTCATCTGCGGTGAACGATGAAAAGACAAGAAGCTCTTGTCGCGCCCGCGTGACAGCGACGTTCAAGCGTCGCTCCCCTCCGTCGCGATTCAACGCACCAAAGCTTCTGGGAACGGTTTCACCTTTGACTTTTCGACCATATGTGATAGAGAACATCATCACGTCGCGTTCGTCGCCTTGAACATTTTCTAAATTCTTTACAACGGTGGGTTCGGTTCGCTCATCGGCAAAGTACCAATCCAATTCGGGGTTGTCTCGCAGGGCTTGATCAAAAAGATCCTGAATCAACGATTGCTGTTGGCTGTTGAAGGTAATGACCCCAAATGTCAACCGTTCATCAATGGGCAACAACAGGTTTCTATTCATTCGGGCAACGGCCTCGGCGACGATGGCCTCAGCTTCCTTGCGATTCGTGCGACTCTTGCCACGATCGTACATCGCATCGGGTAGATGAACAAAAGAAACGCCGCGATCTTCTGATTCAGCCGCCGGAAACGTGACCAAGTTGTTGCCATAATAATTCCAGTTGGAGAATGCGATCAGTGATTCATGGCGACTTCGGTAGTGCCAATTCAGCTGCAGCGTCGGTAGACCGGAGGCCTTCGCCTCATCGAGAATACTTTCGAGATCTTTCTCGTGATCTTCAATCCCTTCGTTCGTGTGATCATCGTCGGCACGGCCAAAAAAGTTCGTTGGTGGCAACTGCTTAGGGTCGCCAACAATGATCGTTTGACGTCCGCGCGCAATGGCTCCTACAGCATCCCAGGTTGTAATTTGCGATGCTTCATCAAAAATTACTACGTCAAACAACGTCTGGTGCACCGGCAAATATTGGGCAATCGACAGCGGTGACATCAACAAACAGGGGGCAAGTTTCCCAAATGATTCGGGCATCGCAGCAATCACTTCCCGAATCGACTTACTGGGTCGCTGTAATCCGATCTGATGACGCAGCAAACCGAGCTCACTTCTTCTCGGAACCCCTTCGGGCATGGGGAGATCATGGGCGATTGACTGTTTCGCCTGCAGCGAGGCGAGCGAACGAGCCTGTTCATCAAGCTGACAAAAATCTTCAATCGCATCCTCGTGCTGAAACCGCTGGAACGTTCGCAAGATGTCATCGCGATCGATCACCCCTCGAACCCACCATCGTGCGTAAGCCAACCGAAACCGATCGGCGAGTTCATTCGATGCGATATCACCTTGTTCTATCGATTCCACAAACCTGGATAAACCCGCAACCTGTGCCGCCCTGCGCACTTCGCACCATGCGGTCCAGCGCCGTAGACTCGTACGGTTCGCTTGGATTTGCATCGCCGCATCCTCCGATGCACGCACTATTTGGGACGTAGCCTTCGTGATCGGCATTTTACCAGCCGTATCGCCAAACGTTTTCATAGCGTCGAGGAACACACCCATCGCAGTTGAGTACTGTTTTGCAGTGGCGAACAGCGGAGCATCTGGATGCTGCCCATTGATGAATGGACCAACGGCATTGGATATCACCTGGAGACTGTCCATCTGCTTGCCAACTGCAACCAGGGATCGTCGAACCGCTGTGGCCTTGGTTAATTGTGAATCAAGTTGCCGGATGTCCGTTTCAGTCGCATTGTAGTGCGTTGATGGCCCCGCAAGAGGGCTCGCGTTGATAATCTCAAGCTGAGCTTGAATCGAACGGATCGCAACAATGTCGGTATCTGGGTTCGCAATCCCTTCGTTGGCATAGGTTTGAAGCAAGCGAGTGACTTTGCGTTTTGCAAACCAGGACAGCGGCCAGACAGACGCGATGGCATGACGCCAATTCTGGTCGATCTCATCGAGTGGAATCGTGTCGAGCGATTCGTCGTAGTTTGCCGCTGCAGAGTTGCGAGCCTGAGCATACGCCGTGATCGCGAGATCTAATTGTCGATGCGCATCGGGGAACTTGGTAAATTGCTTGTGAAACAACAGCTGAACGTCTTCGTCCGCGGCATCCAATAATGATTCCGCCAGTTGGCCGATGCCTTCCATCTCAGCGAGCGAGACATCATTACGGCCTGGGATGCCAATGCAGTCACAAAAGCGAGATAGGGTCTCCCGCAGTTCGTCGGCAGCCCGTTGGAGCGATGCACATTGCGACAACAATGCTTGTTCCCATGACGCGGACCAACGTGTCGCATCAACAGCGGGCAAAGCCGTTCCCTCTTCAATGGCCCCGTATGTGAGCGCAATTTGATCGATGATATCGGATAGTTTTTGGAACGCAGCACGGTCGTGCTGAACCGAATCCTCCCAATCGAATTCGGGCGTTGTATGGTCACCGCCTTTGACGCAGGTTCCCATTGCTTCGAAGACCGTCCACCCGTTTGAATACTCCTTGTGTATTGCTGCGACGTAGGAGTTCAGTTCGTCGCGACGAACTTTCAAACGACTGCTGACCGAGATCCAGTCATTTTGACTTACCTGGCGATTGTCTTTCCAGGCACTGTCGAGTTGATCGAGGAATTTGCGCCGTTCAGCCTTGTTGCTGTGAAGTTCCAAACAACAATCACCCAATCCGTGCGCCCGCAAGCGACGATACACAACATTGAGGGCTGCGGTTTTCTCTGCTACAAACAAAACCGTTTTGCCGGTGGCCAAGCATTGGGAGATCATATTGGCGATTGTTTGGCTCTTACCCGTTCCCGGCGGCCCGATCAACACAAAATCTTGGCCTTCCGATGCGGCCATCACAGCTGCCAATTGGGAAGAATCAGCGGGGAGAGGATGATAAATCTCGTTGGGATCGTACCGAATATCGACTTCGAGAGCTTGAGGAATCGACCCGCCCTGGGACTCAAAAGGACGATCGGGGCTGTCGATCAAGTGCCGGACGACCCGATTGTTCTTCAGCGTATTGATGCGCTCAATCAAGTCCTTCCACATCAAGTACTTTGCGAACGAGAACGTGCCCAACGCAGTCTCGTCAACCACTTCAAAGCCAGGGATCTCGCGAACTTCACGCCGCATTCGCTCCAAGATCTGCGGAACATCGACGCCGCTCTCGTCCGTTGGAAGATTAGATTCAAAGAAAGACAGATCTCGAGCGAAATCCTTCTTGAGCAATTGAATTAATGTTGCGTTGAACCGCACATCGTCCTCATGCATCGCCAATTTAAACGATGAAACCGCGCTTTTACGAATCAGCTTGACAGGCACCAGCAGCAAAGGAGCGCGGTAAAATTTCGTGTCCTCGGGTTTCTTCCACCGCAGGAATCCGACAGCCAAAAAAAGTGTGTTTGATCCACCTTCGGCAAGGTCATTTCTCACATTGCGATAGATTGTGGTCAGGCGACCGGCAAGCTCTGATTCGCTAAGTGAGCAAGACACCTCATCGCGATCGAGTGCTTGGATTGCAAATTCGGAGTCGAGATCCTGCTTGGATTTGCTGCGGTGAATCTCGGCGTCTCGCCCGCTCAGCGGATTGTGCTCAGACAGCGAGATCAATCGCAATTGTTTTCCCGCAGCTAAATGATCTTCCAGCAGTGAGATATTAGGACAATGAATTGGAACGGATTGCTTACTGTCCTTGAAATTTAGCAATCGGTTCCGTAGCGACAGATCCAATAGTTTTCGTTGCCAGCGGTCAATTCGTCCTTCAGGTGTTGCAGGTTTTGTGTCCTCAGCACTTTGCATCGGCGCTGTGATAGTGGGAGCGGCCGGCAATGGTAACGGACCGCTGGGATGAGCGGTGTCTTCATCCATGGTTGCGATTGATTCGTGCGACGCAAGCGGCCGAATCTGCGCCATTCGGGCCCGAGTGATGTCGATGGTCGCTAGATAGTTGTCTTCATTGGACTCACCGGTTGAACTTACCGCGGCTTGGATCGCATCTTCAAAAGGTGCAGGTGGGCGATGCGTGATCAACGTGGTTTCAAACGTGATCAGCTCTCGAGCCGCGATCGCCTTGCGAATTTCGCTGCAATCGGTTTCAACGACTTGATCCATCGTTTTCTCCACCAGCCAAGCACCTACAAAGCAATGTCCATGGACAAGCACGATGACCGGATTTAATCCGACTGCTTCAATCGCTGCGGCGAACAGTAGCGTGGTATCCAAACAGGTCGCTAAGCCTTCGGAGAGAATGGTAGACGGTCGTCGCGTTTTTTGACCTTCGGTTTCAAAGCTGCACGGCGGAGTGGCATACGTTAACGACTTTGCTGCGACCGCAGACCAAATCGCGGCGACCAACATGTACGCGCGTCTCGGATCGCCACTCTGATACCCATCGAGTGCGGACGAATGCTCATGCTGGGAGAGCACGTCGCCGGCGACCTTTAGAATTTTTGAGACTGCTGGATCATTTGGCATCACGAACGCCGCTAGCAATTCGCGACTTGAATTTAATCCCCCCCACTGGTCGCGAGCCAGAACGCGGACGTCGTGCGAAGCCGTCGTGATTATATCGCCATCCACTGAAAGCGTGAATTCAATAACCCCGCGTTCCGCTTCGTTCAATCCATTGAGGTAATCTGGATCAAGTTCGATATTGCGATCACGGATCGCCACACCCGAGCCAGCGCCGATGTGATCGATAATCCATTTCTTAGGACGTGCAAATCCAGGGATCGAACGAACCTCTAGGCAAAGGTTCTCCAACGTTTCGCCCTCCCGATTGTCAATCTTAAGGCATCGAAGAATTGGAACCGAATTTTGCCAAGATGCGTAATTGAGACATGTCGCTACGCTGGCCTGGATTTTGACGCAATCTGTAACCCCTTGTTTATTATTTTCAGCATGCATAATGATATAGCGACCCTCGGTGTATTGTCTTGACTTCCCGCGATTGTAATCGCCAGATCTGATTGCAAGATGTCGCAGATTAGTTTTGCAATCGAAATCGGCAAGCAAAGGTTCAACGATACGGTTTCGGAGAGATATTCCACCGGGCCACGAGGCGTGCAGTCAACTTGACCGCCCTCAGAGGCAACGTCCGGAAACTACAATGCCGATTTATTCGACTACTTTGAATTGACGCTATTGCTGCATTTCCAGGGAAACTTCACCCCGTTCAATCGGCGACTTGAGTTACTGCGTTTGGACCAAATCGAGAGATGTAAGGACTGAGAGGTCCCATAAGAAATACCCTGTGAAAACAATTTCTCATCTCCAGGTGTTTCTGCAGATCCGGAAGCCTAGCTTCGCCTAATACAAGTAAATGCCTTTACAATGTCGAACTATTTGAAGAGCAGCTTTCTCAACTAACACGGTACCCAACGGCGTCTGGAAACGCTCAACATATACCAATTTCTTCGTTATTCTTCATGAATTCGCTTACACCGAGTCGGTTTCCCGATATTTCGACTCAGGGATGATTTGCTTGTCTTTACACAAAACCAGCCCTGTTAGGAAATCACTCTAAGTCAACGTCGTAGGCTAACCTGCTTCCCTGGTTACAAGTCCACGCTGCTGCTTGCGCTATTCTATCGGACTAAGAATCCTACTTTCTACCACGCACTACGCAGTGTTCTCACCACGCCTCTATACACCTCGCCCTTATTTCGAGGGGGAAGCAATCGATGCTGTGTGCAAACGCTTACGTATAACAAAGACACTGTTGAAATACGCAAGAAGATATAAACTCCGTCAGCAAGCAATTTGCAATCAAGCTGCAAGTAAAACCATGCGAGGAGGTGGGAATGCGACGGATACATCACCTGGTCCAAACGGTTGCACCGTACTTGCTGAACAATGACATGGGTGGTTGATCCAATCAGATAAGTCCTCAGCTATAGTTCACTCGTCCCCGAAAATCCACAGGGAAGATGATTCGTTTTGACAGAAAATGATTAATTCTGAGGACAGCCTGCTTGCAGGTGTGTTGCCTGTGTCAGAAATAGCTGTGCTGCGAGGCAAGCTTACACGGAAGCTTGAGTGGTGACGGCTGTTTTGCTATTTGCGAATCAGCGATTCTTGCGGGATACCAGTCAGAAAATTTGGAGGGCTAAATATTGCGATGGTTCGGGAAAAAACACGCTCACAACCGCCTAGAATGCAACGAAGAACTAACTCCAACGACGGAGAAGCAACGCGATCGTGGCACACGCGTACGACAGAATCATTAAGAAACTCGCTAAATTGCGAGTCGATCGCTCTAAAGGGATCGCGCCGCACAAGCCGCTGTTGCTGCTGGTCGTTCTGGAGCTTGCTAAATCGGGGCTGCTCGACGATCCGTTTTTGAAACTGACGCCCGACTTGGCCTTCCGCTTCTCGGTCTACTGGTCGATCGTGGCTCATCGTCGCCCCCAACCGCCCGATGTGCGACTGCCATTTCACCATCTTGGTTCCTCCAAACTTTGGACGCCGTTGACCGCGGAAGGAAAGCCATCGAATCAACGCGATTTAACCGCCTCGATCCGGCTTTCGGATGAATTTTTCGCCGCGTTGCAATCGCCCAGCTTCCGGCAAGCCGCGGGATACACGCTGATTTCCAATTACTTTGAGCACGCTGAACAAATCGCCCTCTATGAACTCGCTGGAATCGAGCCGCCCGACGACACGGCCGTGCTTGATGAGCTGGCAGCGCAGGCGGATAGGGAAGCTCGCGCTGCAGGACGTACCGCACGCTTCCGCGTCGATGTCGTTGCAGCCTATTGCCACACCTGTGCGCTGACCGGTTACCGCATCACCACGACCACGGGTCACAGTATCGTCGACGCCGCCCACATTCGACCTTTCGCCCATTCGCGAAACGATGATCCTCGAAATGGCATCGCGCTGTGCAAGAACTCGCACTGGCTGTTCGATCTTGGGCTCTGGAGTGTCGATGAGGACTACCGCGTGATCGTCGCCCACGAAGCCTTTGACGAAGACTGCCCGATGCAGTCGTCGTTGGCGTCGATGGCCGGCAACCGATTGATCCTGCCGCGTGATCGGCGGCTGTGGCCGGCGGTAAAACACCTGGCGTGGCACCGACGCAAATGCTTTCTGGGGCCGATGAGGGCATGAGACAAAGCCGGACGGCGAACAGGACTTGGCGGGGAGATGCAGGATTGAAAAAGTTCAATTGACAATTGTAAATTGAAAATTTGCGGGTGGCGGAGTCGCGGGGTGCCGGTAGCGGAAGTCGTTGAGACTTTCGAGGGTGCGTCGGTTTCCGCTGCCACGATGCCCTCCCGGGAAAACTCGCGGAAGGCTCGTTTTCCGACCTTCCCGGCTGCGCTGGGAGGGTGAAGCCCGGACAGTAGGGTGCCTTGCTGTCCATGGGGCGGCTGCAGTGTGGATCGTCGTCATTCGTTCTGCGCGAAGTACGCCGAAGAAACGCTACGCTTGCGGAGCGAAGGGCGACGATCGAGCAGACGTCTTTGGTAGGAAGATGGAGGTAAGAAGATGAAGCGTTATGGGAGGCTGGTGTGACGCGCGCCGGCCACCACTTTTCGATTGCCACGCTTTCGAGCGATGAGCTCTGGTTCGCCGGTGCATCCTCCCCATTTTCCGACCTCCATCTTCCTACCCACGTTTTCTCAGGTGCAGCCGGATAATCGGCTATTGGCCGGTGGGCGGTGGGCGTAGCTGACGTCGGTGGCGGTGAAGGGTTGGACCGATTGAAAAAGTTAAATTGACAATTGTAAATTGAAAATTGCCGGTGGCGGAGTCGCGGGGTGCCCGTAGCGGAAGTCGTCGAGACTTTCGAGGGTGCGTTGGTTTCCGCAGCCACATTGCCCTCCCCGGAAAACTCGCGGATGGCTCGTTTTCCGACCCTCCCGGCGAAGCCGGGAGGCTGAAGCCCGGAGAGTGGGGTGCCTTGCTGTCCATGGGGCGGCGGCAGAGTGGAGCATCGTCATTCGTTCTGCGCGACGTACGCCGAAGAAACGCTACGCTTGCGGAGCAAAAGGCGACGATCGAACAGACGTTTTTGGTAGGAAGATGGAGGCAGGAAGATGAAGCGTTATGGGAGGCTGGTGTGATGCGGGCCGGCCACCGCTTTTCGATTGCCACGCTTTCGAGCGATGAGCTCTGGTTCGCCGGTGCGTCCTCCCCATTTTCCGACTTCCATCTTCCTACCCACGTTTACTCGGGTGCATCCAAATAATCGGCTATTAGGCCGCTGGGCGTAGCTGGCGTCGGTGGCGGTGAAGGGTTGGACCGATTGAAAAAGTTAAATTGACAATTGTAAATTGAAAATTTGCGGGTGGCGAAGTCGCGGGGTGCCCGTAGCGGAAGTCGTCGAGACTTTCGAGGGTGCGTTGGTTTCCGCAGCCACATTGCCCTCCCCGGAAAACTCGCGGAAGGCTCGTTTTCCGACCCTCCCGGCTTTGCCGGGAGGGTGAAGCGTTCCTTGGGCTCACGCCCAAGGCTACGTGCTGCCGCCACATCCATGGCTGTAAAGTCAGCAGTTTTCAATTGTCAATTTACAATTTCACCTTTTCAATGTTTTGCGGTTGCCGGCACGAGAGCATCCCGAGTACCACAGCGTTCGTCGAAAGGGTAGCCGTTTCGAAACTCTTGACGAGTTTCGCTACGGGGAAGCATTGTCGCACGGCTTTCCAAGCCGTTGGCGTGCGAGAGCGGTTAGATTGTCGGAGCGAGAGAGACGCCTGCAATGAGAAGGGTGAGCTCGACGCTCGCGGTTCCAGCTTGGAAAGCTGGCCGACAATGACGGCCGAAACTCTTGACGAGTTCCGCTACGAGGAAACATTGTCGCTCGGCTTTCCAAGCCGTTGGCGTGCGAGAGTGGTTAGACGCCTGCAATGCAAAATGGTGCGTTCTACGCTCACGGTTCCAGCTTGGAAAGCTGGCCGAGGAAGACGGCCGAAACTCTTGGCGAGTTTCGCTACGAAAATTTCGCTACGGGGAAAATTTCGCTACGGGGACGGGCAGGCGGCGGGCCGCGGCGGGCGAGGGAAGCTGAGCAGCGTCCTTCTGCGCGGGTGCCGCTGGCACTGCCTGATGCCCTTCGACCTGTGGTAGTATCTCAGGGGCCGGACAACATGAGGCATGGACGACTTTCATCGTCAACTCGCCTCCAACCGAGATAAACGGCCACTCACCAAATCGCAGCAATAGGTTGCCTTTGGCGATCTCGTAGTCCTTGGTCGCATGCAACGTGCCACGGAGTGCAGCGTCTATCTCTTGACGCATTTGTTGACAGCTCAACTCGATCGTGTTGCCGTCTCGGAATATCGCAGACACTGGCAACGACACCGCACTCGCGTCTCCGCTGCTGTCTTTGATCTTGAACTTGGCGATCACCTCGACGGTGCCGTGCAATGGCAATGGGTGCTCGCCACTATACTCGATGCGGATCGAATCTTGCAGGTTGCAGCGTTCGTTCCAGAGGACCTCGTCAACGGCTCCGGTGTCGGACACTTTCATCGTGCCGCTCAGTGTTGCGGTGTTGTTCAAAGCGAAATCGGGGGCAGTCGTTTTCGGCGGCGTAGCAGCCTTTGCATCAACCCAAAGCGGATTGGACAATCCGGCCGGTGTTCCGCAGCGAACCACAAACTTGTCTTTCGCACTCAGCTTCGCGGATAAACCGTTCACCTTCACCCGGATCAGTTCACGACTGATCACCTGCACGCTCGCTTCGGTTTCGGAACTGTAGCTGTTGCTCTCCGCTCCGCCGACGATCACGTGCGTGAGTGTGGGATGGAAATTTCGGCCCTGCAAAAAGAAATGGGTCGTTTTGCCTTCGTCTTCTTCGGTGGTGACATAATCGAGTCCATAAACGCCATGCAGCACTGGACGCAGCTGCACGTCGCCTTTGTTGAATAACGTCGTGCCGGATTGCTCGTAGGCGTAAGGCACGTTGACCTCGTACGATTGCAGCGACAACATTTTCTCTAACTGGTCGACTCGGCTGATCAGACGAGCATAGTCGCCAGGACGGAAACACTGAGCATCCTTGGCCTCACGCAAATTGCCGCGAAGCCGATGGATGCGGCCGCCCAACGCGACCATCTCCTCGTAACTCTGCTTCGTCGCTCCTGGCTTGGTCAGTCGTTCCCAGTTCGTGGTGACGTCAAACTCGACGTGCGGTACGAAGCTGGGCATCGCAATCAACACTTCGCATTCACGCATTCCGGGTTCTAACGACAGGTGTTTCTGGTCGTAATGTTCGGTCGGGCCGGTGGACCAGATCAGACGCGCCAGCGCAGCGACATTATTTCGCTCCTGCGGCGGTGATTGCACACGCGGATAGAAGTACCATCCAAACGTGTCATTATCGTGGCTGAAGGCGACTGCGGTGCGATTCAGATCGATCGATGCCATATCGAGGGCTAATTGACGACTCATGTCCACACGCTGTGCGGTATTGAGTGAGCCGCGAGCGACCGAGATCGCCAGTGCGATCTGCATCTCGCGGCGACGGCTGAAGGCATCGTACACATTCTGTTCTTCGACTTGAGGATCGAGGGCGAAGACGTGAACGGGGAAGTTTTCCTGGATGACCATCTCCCACAACCGCACGACCTCTTCGTTCGGTGTGACTTCTTCTTGAAAGAAGTAGACGCTCTCGGCGAGCGCCGCATCGGATTGACTGATTTTACCTTCCAGCGCCAAGCCTTCGATCATTCGCTTGATGTTATGGTCGAGTAGACCGGCTTGCAGTGCCAACGGCCAAGCGATGAGTGCGTTTTCACCGATGCAGGTTTCTGACGATGCCACGTTTACCCAAGCACAGCGGGCCGACGTGACGTCGCATCCCTTGGCCACGTCGTTGGCCGCGTCGGCGATCACATACGGGGTCGGATAAGCCGGGTCGTCATACGCCAGTGACAACAGGTTTTGGCGGCGGAGCATTTCATATTGCTGAGTCAAATTCTCGAACAAGAAATGCCGAAGCTCTGCCAGCTTGGGTTGTCCGTCTTTGAACTGGCATTTTGCCAGCTTCACGATCGCACTCACACTATCAGGTCCGTAGGTCTCCTCGGTTTGAATTTCTGGTACGACAACGGGATCTTGGTTATAGAGACTTTTTTCCTCAAAAAACCTATCTTGCAAACGGGAGTCGGCGTTATGAACCCGAACTTTTGTAGGCTCAGTCGATGAATCGGTGTAAGCGCCGACCTGCGAGCGAACTGATTTCCCATCTTCTGCACACTTCGCTCCTTCGGCGGTAAATTTCTCCCAGTTGCCATGGATGTAGACCGACAGATCATCGACGACATCGGCGACCACCAATTTTGGAAAGGTGTACCGCAGGTGGGCTGCATCGACGGCCAATCGAGCACGCATGTTGACGACGGCGGAATAGCCTTCGTGCGTTTGCCGGCCGGGCAGCACCGAGATCGGCACCCGGAACTTGTACAGTCCGTAACCGGCTTGGCGACTCCGTTCGTCACCCATGTTTCGCCGCCGCAACGCTTGGTTGACTTGAATGTAAGTCGATTCTTGCCGCAACAACTCCGTCGGCTCGACTCCGACATTTGGCTTTTTCGGTGGTGCTGCGGTAATCAATTTTTGCAGCAGATCGCTTGGCAATTGGTTGGGGATGTTGGCTCCCGAGCTTCCGCCCACCGCCGGCAACACCAGCTGGTTGACTTGTTGCTGGGTCAGAGGCGTCGGTGCACCGGTATCGGCAGCAAACCCGCCGGCGGCCCCTGCTGCCACTCCGGTTGCCGATTGAAATTCGGCTTGATCGCTTCGGGCCAGATAGGCAGAGAGGACCTCGTCAAAATCGTTGACGCTGTCTGCCATCACGCTTTCGTATTCTTGAATCGAACTCATCAAGTTCGCATCGCCCCAGACGTCAGGAGCTTTGACGGTGATCGAACCGTTACGCCGGATTTCGTCTTCGATACGGGTCAGTTCCGATGCGAGGTGCAGAACGGAATCGGGCGAATGGTGTCCGGTGTGCCGCTCGCCGAAGGTGGAATCGAGGAAATGGTGGCTGCGTTCGCTGCGACGCCATGAACATCCCGCGATCGCGACCACAAGCACGAGGCTAAACCAATACCGAAACGAACACGTCATGGGACACATCCTTGTAGCAGCTTGATTAAAACTGCGCAAAAACCACTGATTTTCCGGAGTCTCGTTCGAGGTGCCCCCTCCGGCAGACAAAAACCACGCCATCCAGAGAGGTATTCGGCATCCCAGACGCTTCCGCTTGTGCCGAATTTGACGATTTTGCCGACAGCGACCTCCAGAGGCGTAGATATGCAACGCAGCGAGCGTCTTGGTAGCGGATGTCGTCAAGACTTTCGGCGAGTTTCGCTACGGGAAGCAAAGTCGCTCGGCTTTCCAAGCCGTTGGCGTGCGAGAGTGGTTAGATTGTCGGAGCGAGAGAGACGCCTGCAATGAGAAGGGTGAGCTCGACGCTCGCGGTTCCAGCTTGGAAAGCTGGCCGACAATGACGGCCGAAACTCTTGACGAGTTCCGCTACGGGAAGCAAAGTCGCACGGCTTTCCAAGCCGTTGGCGTGCGAGAGTGGTTAGACGCCGCAGCGTGAGAGACAACTGCAATGAGAAACGTGCGCTCGACGCTCGCGGTTCCAGCTTGGAAAGCTGCCCGAGGATGCTGCCGAAACTCGTGGCGAGTTTCGCTACGGGGAAACATTGTCGCACGGCTTTCCAAGCCGTTGGCGTGCGAGTGTGGTTAGACGCCGCAGCGAGAAAGACAGCTGCAATGAAAAACGTGCGGCCAACGCTCGCGGTTCCAGCTTGGAAAGCTGGCCGACAATGACGGCCGAAACTCTTGGCGAGTTTCGCTACGGGGATACATTGTCGCACGGCTTTCCAAGCCGTTGGCGTGCGGGAGTGGTTAGACGCCGCAAGGAGAAAGACAACTGCAATGAGAAACGTGAGCTCGACGCTCACGGTTCCAGCTTGGAAAGCTGGCCGACAATGACGGCCGAAACTCTTGACGAGTTTCGCTACGGGGATACATAGTCGCTCGGCTTTCCAAGCCGTTCGCGTGTGAGAGTGGTTAGACGCCTGCAATGCGAAGGGTGAGCTCGACGCTCACGGTTCCAGCTTGGAAAGCTGGCCGACTATGCTGCCGAAACTCTTGGCGAGTTTCGCTACGGGAAGCAATGTCGCTCGGCTTTCCAAGCCGTTGGCGTGTGAGTGTGGTTAGACGCCAGGGCGGGAGAGACAGCTGCAATGAAAAAACGTGCGGCCAACGCCCACGGTACCAGCTTGGAAAGCTGGCCGACAATGACGGCCGAAACTCTTGACGAGTTTCGCTACGCGAGAGATCCGGCGATCGGCTGCTCTTGCGTAGCGAAGACTCCCTTTTCCGGACTGACCTTAGCCGACTGCCATTGCGTCTTTGTTCACCGACTCGGCGAGTTCCGACAATTTCTTGTCGGCATTCTCTTCTTCATCGATCGTCTGTTTCAACAACTTCAATGCGTTGTCATAGCCGAGCGATTTCGCCCAGGTGCAAAGCGTGCCGTAGGTCGCGATTTCGTAGTGCTCGACCTTTTGAGCACAGGCGATAATCACCGCGTCCTTGACCGCCGGGTCGGCGTCCTCCTTGAGCATCTCTTCCGTTTCGGTGATCAAGCCCTTCATCGCTTCGCAGGTCTTTGCCCGAGCCGTCTTGCCGGTTTCCTCGAACGCCTTCTCGACTCGCTCGACTTGTTGCTCGGTTTCATGCAGGTGCTTCTCAAGGGCTTCTTTCAGCTTGTCCGATGACGCGTTTTTGACCAGCTTTGGCAGCGCTTTGACCAACTGTTTCTCGGCACTCAGTGCATCACGAAGCTCATCGTAAAACGCATCCGCAAGGCTTTTCATTGACATGATTGGTTTTCCTCGAAAGGGAATTGTGGGAAAGAGTAATGAGGAAAACCATCTAGCGATTGGTGTACCAAGCCGGTGTCCTTGGGCCTCGCGTCCAAGGCTACGTGCTGTCGCCACGTCCGTGGCTGAGAGGCCAGCAATTTTCAATTGTCAGTTTACAATTGTCAATTTACAATTTTACCTTTTCAATGTTTTGCGGTTACCGGCATGAGAGTGTCCCGAGTACCACAGCGTTCGTCGAAAGGGCAGCGGTGCCAAAACTCTTGACGAGTTTCGCTACGGGGGAAGGGGGAAGCGGGTGCTGGCTCTAGCTGCTCGTCTCGAGTAGGTCGATGTACAACAGCACGTCGTCGAATGAGGCGTCTTGCAAAAAGTGAACCTGGGCGTCGGCCGCGAGACACTCAAAATGCATCGCTCCGGCACAGACACCGGGACAGAAGCCGAGAAAAGTGAAGATGAGATGACGAACGTCACCTTCCTGCTGCGATTCTTCCCCTGTAATACCGTTCCATTTCGCAGCCCAACTCGAATCGAGCACTTCATACGCTTCGCACGGCTCGAGTGATTCGAGATCAATTGCATGCTCGGCGGTCGCTTCGTCCCCTTTGCTGCGGAATTTTCGCTGCACACAAACAGCCAACTCGATCACCGCAGTCCCCTCCACCCCCACATTTCCGTCTTCGCCATACTGCGTGGCGTGAAACGTGACGTAGGTGTTGCGAATCCGTGGGACGAGCACCGCTCCTGCGGTACCCACGGTCGGCTTCACCCCGAGATCGAGCTTCTTGACTTGATGACTAGCAGCGTTCGTATCCGCAGGGTTGCCCGCTTCATTGCCGACATCCTCTGCGACCGCAAACATCGATGCACCGGCAAATCCGCTTGCTACGACGGTGACCAGCGATGCATTTTGCAGGAAGGCTCGGCGGTTGGGTGAACTGCTTTGAGGCGACTCATCGATGCGTGGCAACCGTTCCATCAAGCAATAGACGCCGGTGTCATCGACCGTTGTGAATCCCAAGCGGTCATAAAGATGTTTGGCCGGATTGTTGTGTTCAACATGAATCCGCACCGGCAAACGGAGCTTGTCCGCTTCGTCCAAGATTTGACGCATGATCGTGCCGCCGATTCCTTTACCACGAAACGGTGGCAGCAGTGCGATATCAACCACGCGATGCTCGTCGCTGCGCCGCTGCAGGTACAGTCGCCCCGCAGGCTCGCCATCGACCAAGATCAATTCAAATGCGGCATCCGAGTAATGTTCTTGGTAATACGTATGCTGCGCAGAAAATTGCATTCGCAAAAATTTTTGCTGTTCTTCGAGAGGCCAACCCGTCATGGCAACCTCCTCAGCCCGCGTGCTGGCGTACACTTGGTTTAGAAATGCCAAGTCGGAATCCGCAATGGGTCGATAGGAGATATTCATGGGGTTCACTATGAGAATCGAGTAACGGTCCGATCACCAAGTCGTTCGCTAATTCACCACAACCTCATAGCGAATACGCGCGGCGCCGGGGGGGGTGGTTTGATTAAGCAACATGTCAATCGCTGGCATGCCGGTGGTCTGAAAACGATGCGTCTGGCTCTCGAGACGTTCGTTGTTTTGCGGCGAAAAGACTAAGGAGTAGCCGCGGGGACGCAGATGTCCAGGACGCTGTGGGTCGTGCCGGTGAGGAATCACCTGTTCGAGCACCAGCGTGGCGTGTTGTCTCGATCGGACACCGTAGGAATTTTCAACGTGAAAACTCTGGCCGATCCGTTCGCAGAAGTCAGCGGCCGTCATGCCCGCTCGCGACTGCGGCGGTGGAACAACATCTTCGCTTGCGGTACCGCGAGGAGCTTGAACTGCCGCAGCACAGGTGGCCGCAATCGCGGTGGTGGTTACAAGGAAGTCACGGCGAGGCGTTTTTTTCTCGAGAGACATCAAACTTACTCCTGTATTGTTTTTCATTAACTCATCACAAGTGCAATCCGTTGCCGCCGATCAGGCTCGACTCGGATACCTACCTGTTAGCGCGATGATGTAACTTAGGGCCAAGTAGGGCTGCATATTGTCGTGGGGTTGATTGCCACCTTGATTTTCAAGCGACCGGTCGGACATCGGCTGGGCATTCCCAGCCGCGGCGTAGATTCCATTTTGCCCGGTATAGTTTCCTGCGGAATCGTTATCCTCACCTTCCGCTTCGCCGCTGGCCGTCAGCCGATGGTTGTGATTGGGCATCTCCGTTTCGGTAAGGGTGACAGTTTCAACGCCTCCTCTTTCGCCTAATCTGCGATCGTTTAGACCGGGACCACGGCCTGGATGCATCGGTGCGCGGCCTTGCAAATTGGGCAGTGCGGTTGTGGTTCGCCCATCACCGCCGTAGGTCGTCCCAATGAGTGAAAACAAGGCGGTGTTTTGGCTAATCGGCAGCAGTTGACCGTTGCAAAATGCGTAGCCACGGGGAGCGAAGTTACCGGCAAAGATTTTGACTTCCGCAACAAAGGGCTCAGACATGTTCGAGTTCCAAAATAGGGGGGCGGGTTTAGGTACGAGATGGATAAAGGCCAACGAGCGAAACAATGAAGTGAATGCACAAAAACGGCATGAGATTCGTGTGCGATTGACTGCCTCCCTTGGGCACAACGACGGCGTTATGCAGTTGCTGGGATCCATCGTCGACATTGTCGACATAGATATCGGATTGTGCCTGTGCCAGCAGTGCACCGGAGGGCGAGCCAGAATTGCCAACCGCACTGGTCGCTTTCCACTGGTGCCGATGCGGTGGAATTTGGGGCGTGGACAAGGTCACAGTTTCCGCTCCCGACTTGGTTCCTAAGCGTCGTTCGTCTAACCCAGGCCCGTTGCCAGCATGCATGGCAAGTCGGCCACGCAGGTCGGGCAAGCCGAACGTCGTCCGGCCGTCGCCCCCATAGATCGTTCCGAACAACGAAAACAGCGCATCGTGGTTTGAGATGGGCAACAATTGACCGTCACAAAACGCCCAGCCGCGCGGGGCAAAATTCCCAGCGAACATCGCAATTTGACCGACGTAGGGTTCCGACATCGTAAATTCTCCGGATTCGATTTAAATGGGTGAAGGCTCAGTTTCGAGACGGGAACTGACCTTGAAGTGCAATGATAAAATTGACGGCAAGGTAGGGCTGCTCATTCAGATGAGATTGCCCTCCGCCGACGACGGAAGAGTTCACGGTATTGCCTTCGTTTGCCAAATCGACGAGCGGCGACGAGGCTGCGTTGTTGTAAATATTTTGGGCCACGGTCGCGAGCATTGCATCGTCTGGGTCATTGGTGGTGGCCGTGTTTCCGCTGCCCATCACCGTGTGCGTGTGAGCCGGTATCTGGCCCAACGTCAGCGTGACATTTTGCGATCCCGCTTTGTGTCCTAACGGATGATTCGTGCTGCCGGTCGTTTCGCTATTGCCAACATGAATCGGCACACGGCCTCGCAATTCGGGCAACGCAAACGTACTGCGGCCATCGCCGCCGTAAGTCGTGCCAAGAAGCGAATACAACGATTGGTTCTGGTTAATCGGCAGGATCTGACCATCGCAAAATGCGTTGCCTCGGGGAGGGAAGCTAAACCCCACGATTCGCACTTCCGCCAAAAAGGGCTCGGACATGAAGGTGTTCCTGTTCTGTTGGAGGGGAATGAAACGCTTTGAACGGGTTGAGCCCGCCGTCAAGTGGGACTGGCAAAAACGGCTTCGTAAAGGATCCCCTCGCCATCTTGGCTGGGACCGATCGGTACCAGGAACAAGCGGTGGGTTTCGAGTTGCTCGTGTTCCAATGCGTACGAGGCTTGAGGCAAATAGTTAGCCAGCGATGCGCCGGAGTCGTGAAAGACTAAACAAAAGTTGGTGGCATCCTCGGATTGATTCTGAGGACTTGCACTGGCCTCGACCAGCTGAACCGAACGTGAATCCCCCGAGTCGAGCCGAATCACGAAACGGTCATCGAGATGTTTCGTAAACGTGCTGAGAACGAAGCCGGGGCGATTGTCCAACACCGGTGTTTCTGTATCCGCGGATTGATTTCGAACACTCATCAGGAATTCATACCTCTATCAAGTCGTGGGTTACCAATTCTGGTTTGCGAAGACCTCGTCATGAGCGGTCGGTTAACGGCGTGTTCCGATTTCGAGCGAGTCAGACATCAGCCCTTCGTCTGCATGTTGCAGCCCTAACGCGTGACCGATCTCGTGCATCACCACCGACAACAAGTCAATCCGACCGGCGGCTTCACCGCGGCTGGCCTGGTACTGATTGCCGCCCTGGTCAACATCAAACTCGTTGTCATCACTTGGGATGGCGTCGACGTACCAGCCATAGCCTGCGGCGTCCGCGTCGATCCGGATGCTCGATACAAAGGTTTCGCCGAGTCGGGCATCGTCAAGATCGGCAATCGCGAAGGTGACGGTTCCCAACAATTGCATCTGGGACGCCGACAGCCCGACAGCGGCAAACCGCGATTTCGCCTCATCCACAACCCTGGTCAAGTCCGCTGCGGTTAAACTGGCGGCGGCCCCCGCTGCTTGTCCACCGTCCGCCATCAACGCAGGACTGCCCGCGTGCGTCGGGGTGGGACACGCCGCGGCGCCAAAGCTTGGCGTGCCCGCAATGGTGACGTTGATGGTGGGGATGCCGTTGGCCGACGCCAGCGTTGCCTGATCCGCTTGCACGATACTCAGCTGTGCATCCACACCGCTTGCCCCGTCTTCATCGACCACGACCGTTCCGGCACCCGCATTGAGTATGTTTCCGGACATATTCAAACACAGCAGCGACGGGCCATGACCGTTGCCGGTATTGACGCCGTCTTCGGAGTCGGCTTCCAATTCGTCGCCGCTGCCCAAATTCACCAGGTTGTTTCCGGTCACGGTGGCATTGAGTGTCGCGGCAGGATTGGCACTGGCGCCATCGGGATTGTCCACCTCGGATTCCAAATCAATCGTCTCGTCGGAGTCGTTGTTGACGATATCATTGCCGCTGATCAGCAGATTCGTCACGATCGGGGTGTTGGGATTCGTTCCGCCACCGTTGACCG
Source organism: Novipirellula rosea (assembly GCF_039541335.1). Lineage (NCBI taxonomy): Bacteria > Pseudomonadati > Planctomycetota > Planctomycetia > Pirellulales > Pirellulaceae > Novipirellula > Novipirellula rosea. The sequence continues at coordinate 35,499 of NZ_BAABGA010000032.1, forward strand.
TATTGCGTGATTGCACTCGCACCTGAATACCATGTCCGATGATCGGTTGGTCGTCGCCGCCACCGACGGCGCCGTCGGGACCGGTGCCGATGTCGTTGTTGGTGATGCTAATGTTGGCCAATTGGGTTGCGTCACGGATGTAGACAAAAATTGCGTCCTGATTTTGAATATCGTTGATGTCGTTGTCGTCAATGATCACATCCAACGAAGCTGCGTTGTCATCACCAACCACACGAATCCCCTGCTCCTGGTCTACTCCGAAAATCACATTACCACGAATCCTGGCGATCAAGTTCGAGCTGTCATTCGCGACGTAATCCAAAACGCCGACTTGAGTGCTGACCGGCAGTGCGCCGGTTTGCGTGCCGGTGTCGTCAAACACATTGTCTTCGACCACCGTGGTCAACGTCGAAGCGCCGGTCGAGGAAAACGTGACCCGCGATACGCCACCACTCGCCCCGCCATCGATGCCGCCAGTATCGGTATTGAATTGCGAGTTCTTCAGATTGACGGTCAAATTCGAAGTGTCATTCGAAGTGGCCTGGACGCCATCGCCGTTGAGTGAATCAAATGTGGAATTGTTCAGCACGTCGACTCGCATCGTCGAGTTGCCGTGGGCTTGAACGATAATGCCGTCGTTCCCTCCCGATGGGACGCCAGTGAACAGGGTGTTATTGATTTCAAAGAGGCTGAGATTTGTATTGGTATTGTTAATTGAAATCCCATCGCCGCTGGTGTGCCCGATGCCGGTCACCCGCCCGGCGCGGAACAAGTTGTTGCCTTGAATATTGGTCGCCAACAGTCCATGTTCGGCGAGCGAGTCCCCCGGGCTGTCCAAGTCCATCGACGTGAACGAAATCCCTTGCGTGTTGGTCAACAGAATACCGTGGCTGGTGCTATTGGCGATCGTGCCGCCCGAACCGTTTTGCGTGTTGCTTCCGTCGCCGGTGATCGTAAAATTCCCCGTCGTGTTGTTGATCACAATGCCATTGGTTGCGCCGTCAGAGGAAACACTGGTCAAGGTCACGCCAAGATTGACGGGCAGGCCGACAATATTGACTGCAGTGGAAGCTCCGGAATCGATCGTTCCCGTGGCGACCTGAAAACTTCCCGAGACGCCGACCAAATCGATTCCCGCTGCGTTGCTCGATGAGATCTCGTCAAAACTGACGTCCAGTGTTCCTGAGGTTCCGATATCGACTCCGGCGCCGCTGCCAGTAATGGAAACGTCGCTGATCGTCAACGATCCCACCGCGCCGCCGGAGATCCCTGTGCCGGTGGTGTTGCCGACGTCCACGCCGCGAATCGTATTTCCCTGGGCCAAGTTGATTCCGTTGGTGGCCGAAGTGATCACTGGCGCGGTTCCATCGACGCCGGGCAGGTCGCGAGAATCGGTCGGCTCGGTAACCTCTAGCAGCGTCGCAGTCGAGTCGACCACGATGACAAAAATGACAGGCCCACTAACGGCCCCTTCGCCGATCACGATCGTGTTGTTGTCCAGATTTAACGGACCGGTATAGCTGCCCTCGGCAATAAAAACTTTGTCGCCATCGGCAGCAACGCCGTGATAGTCGGGAAACGTGGTGAAGGGATCGCTTAGCGTGCCGACGTTACCCGATCCGCTAGGCGTGGCATCGATGAACCAAACCAGATCGGTACCGAACGTCAAATTCACCGTCGCGGTGGTGGCGGTATCAAGCTCGTAAGTGAACGAATCCGCCAGCAGATTGCCCGCATTCGGTTCGTACAAGAAGCTGCCGTCCGCTTGCACCGTGACGGTGCCATGGGTGGTCGCGGTGGCAATGCCGACGTTGGCTCCGCCGTTCACTGCGGTCACTGCGGCGGGACCACCGGAATCATTGCTCAACAAGCCATTGGCTGCCGGAACGTCCAGCCCGACGTTGCCGATGATGCCGCTGTAGGAATCGTCCACCGCCATGGATTCGGGATCGACGTCGGTCACCGTCACGGTGATGTCTTGAAAATCGGTCAGTGCCGGACCGGGACCGCTATCGGTGACCGTGACTTGAACTTCGTAATTATTGTCACCGTTGTCATCAGCGGGTGTTTCAAAGTCGGGCGCGACTGTAAACGTCAGCAACCCCGTCGCCGTATTAAGCGTAAAGAAGCTGTTGTCGGAGCCACCACCGCCGACCGTGGTAAAACTATAAGTCAGTCCGGCACCTTCACTGTCGTTGTCGTCCGTCGACTGAACATCGGTAACCGGGGTGCTGTTTTCGGCAACGTCAATTGCCGCAGTGGCTCCCCCGCCGTCGCTGGTGATGACAGGCGGGTCATTCTCGATCACGTCGGTGACGGTGACCGTAATGTCCTGCATATCGGTCAACAAACCAGAGTCAGTCACGGTGACTTGGACTTCGTAATCGTTGTCACCGTTGTCGTCAGCGGGTGTTTCAAAGTCGGGCGCGACTGTAAACGTCAGCACCCCCGTCGCTGTGTTTAGCGTAAAGAAGCTGTTGTCGGTGCCACCACCACCGACCATGGTCAGACTATAAGTCAGCCCGGAACCCTCGCTGTCGGTGTCGTCGCTGGCATTGACGTTGGTGACCGCCGTGGTGTTTTCAGCCACACCCACGGCAGCCGTGGCTCCGCCGCCGTCGCTGGTAATCACCGGTGCTTCGTTGACATTTGTCACGGTCACCGCAATGTCCTGAACGTCACTCAGGTTCGGTACCCCGTCATCGGTCACGGTGACCTGGACGTCATAAACATTGTCGCCATCAAAGTCGGCGGGGGTTTCAAAATCGGGTGCGGCGTTGAAGGTCAGAACGCCGCCCGCGGTGATCCCGAATAACCCGGCATCCGCACCCCCGGTGATCGAAAACGTCAGGCTTTGGGCGGGCAAGTCTTCATCGCTAGCGGTGACCGTGGTGACTGCGGTTTGGTTTTCTGCGGCATCGACCGCCGCGGTGGCGCCGCCTCCATCGCTGGTGATCACCGGGGCATCATTGGCATCGGTCACGGTTACCGCGATGTCTTGAACGTCGCTCAGGTTCGGTACCCCGTCATCGGTTACGGTGACCTGGACGTCATAAACATTGTCGCCATCGAAGTCGGCAGGATTTTCAAAATCGGGTGCAGCGTTGAAGGTCAGGATGCCGCCCGCGGTGATCCCAAATAACGCGGCATCGGCACCCCCGGTGATCGAAAACGTCAATGTTTGGGCGGGCAAGTCCTCGTCTGTGGCGGTGACCGTCGTGACTGCGATTTGGTTTTCTGCGGCGTCGACCGCCGCGGTGGCGCCGCCTCCGTCGCTGGTGATCACCGGGGCGTCGTTGACGTTGGTAACGGTCACCGCGATGGCTTGGATATCGGTCAGGTTAGGCACCCCGTCGTCGGTCACAGTGACCTCGACGTCATAAACATTGTCGCCGCCCGTGTCGGCAGGATTTTCAAAATCGGGTGCGGCGTTGAAGGTCAGGATGCCGCCCGCGGTGATCCCGAACAACCCGGCATCCGCCCCCCCGGTGATCGAAAACGTCAGGTTTTGGGCGGGTAAGTCCTCGTCAGTCGCGGTGACCGTGGTGACCGCAGTTTGGTTTTCCGCGGCATCGACTGCCGCGGTGACGCCGCCACCGTCGCTGGTGATCACCGGTGCGTCGTTGACGTCATCCACCGTGACCGAGATGAGTTGAGAATCGCTCAGGCCACCGGAATCGGTCACCGTGACTTCGACTTCGTAGGTGCCATCGGCACCGTTGTCAGTCGGATTCTCAAAATTGGGAGCCGAATTGAACGTCAAAAATCCGCTGCTGCTACTGACGCTAAATAACGTCGCGTCCGCACCGCCGGTGATGGCGTAGCTCAATCCGGCGCCCTCGACATCGCCATCGGGATCCGTTGAATTCACATCCGTGACAAACGTTTGATTCTCATCCGCGTTGACGCTGGCTGTATCACCGCCGCCATCGCTAACGATTTCGGGAGGCCGATTTTGCACGGCGACGTGAATGCCGTCGATCGGCAGGCTGCCAATGTCGTTTTTCGTCGAATCCAACAGCCGCTGCGGGATGACTGGAGAAAAGATATCGGCTCCGGTGCCGCTCAAACCAGGAACAGAATAGTTGCCGTTCGTGTTGACAAAAGTATCCAGACCGACCGGATCGATCCAAATCCCGGTCACATCTTCGGAGGTGGCATTCAGTCCAACCGACGCTCCATTTTGGAAAATCGAAAATGTGCCGGCCGTGGTCGCGCCCAACAAGGTGTCGTTGAACATCAACAGATCGCGACTGTTGCCCGTGACAGTGCCGCTGCTTCCCGGAACACTAAAGTCACCGTTAGTGCTGATCACCAGATTGCCTGACACCGGATCGATCGCGATCCCGTCGACATTCTCATAATAGCCGTCCAAGCCCACGTCCGATCCGTCAAAGATCATGGTAAAGGTGCCCGACGTGTTTTCGCCCAGCGTGCCGGTAAACCGTACAATGTCGCTTCCCTCAACCAAGCCAATCCCAGGCAGCGATTGTGACGACCCGAGACTGAACAAAATCTGGGTGTCCGATTCGACCACGAAGCCGTCGACATCCATTGTGACGCCCACATCGGAGCCATCAAAGAACATCGAAGTGGATCCGGTCGTCGAGTCGAATCGCAAAATGTCGTCATCCGAGTAACTGACACCGCCAAGCGATCCGCCCCCTTCACTGCTGAAGAAAAAGTCGAGTCCCTGGAAAACTTCGTTGCCGACAAAGTCTCCGATTTGAACCCCGTCAAGGTTGGTTGTCGGCAACCCAAGCGAGCCAACGTCGACCGCCAAGGTGATCGAATTCGCCGTCGTGTTGTCGCCCAACGTATTGACATCGACCTCGATGATGTCGTTGAAATCACCACTCAGACCGGGAACGTTAAACGCACCTTTGGTCGTCAGATGCACCAGCGTCGTTGGTCCAACGACTTGCACCGAGGCTCCGAAGATTGCTTCCTGGGACGTGGTCAGACCAATGTCCGAACCATCAAAATAGGTCGACCATGTGCCAACGTTATTGTCGCTGCCCGTGTTGCCGGTAAACAACAACAAGTCCGCGTTCGTGCCCGAAAGATTGCCTGACGATCCAGGAACGATGTAGTTATTGATCGTGCTGATGATCAGGTTGCCGTTTTCGTCCAGCGAGATCGCATCAATGTCTTCGCTGCCGGGGGACAGCCCCACATCGCTGCCATCTAGGTAGAAATCAAAGGTTCCGGAGGTACCGGGCCCAAGTTGGGTCGGGGTAAAGCGGATGATGTCGGAGTCCTCGACACGCCCCAGACCGGGAACTCCCGTGGTCGCGATACTGACACTCAACAGAATCGTGCCATCGTTTTGATTCACATGAAATGCGTCGACGTTTTTGTTAGACAATCCAACATCGCTGCCGTCAAAGTACAGCGACCATTTCCCACTGCTCTGCTCGTAAGCCAAGATGTCTTCGTTGCTGAAATCGATACCGCCAATCGTGCCCCCGGTATCACTGCTGACGAACACCACGTCACCGGCCAAAAGTTGGCGTGACTCGAGCGACTCAATCAGCAGTCTCCTGGCCTTCGCCATTCGGAAACCTCTTTGTTTCCGACGGCGATTTCGCGGGGATGTCACGCGGACTTCAGAAGATCCAATGGCCATCAAGTCAGCTCCGAGTTGGGGGAATTTCGTTGACGCAAAACGGCATGTTTTGGCGGATGACGAAATGAACTGATTCCCCGAATAGACCGCCCCCTCGAGTGGTGTGCAACACCTTCCCCGGAAATTTTCACGAGATATTTATCGCGGCTTTATTAACAAAAACTGATACCAGAACGCGAGACGCTCCATCATCTCGGCCAACAAAACTTCGTTCGGGGGGTGTTTCGCCGATCTCGTTTGCCATCGACCAGTGTGCCGGATCCCGCCGACCCCGCATCGCCAACCGGGCCCACTGACGCGATGGAATCGGGCACTCGCAGCAGAGAGTCAACCGTATTCGTTATTACGAACCAAACCGCCGCGTCTTATGGGTGCCCCCGCGTCCTCCGCGTGCCTGTCCCCGTGTTGCGAGCACGGTGAAAGTCGAGGTTAGATGCCGCGGCGTGAGCGACGCTTACGTGTGGTGTGGTTGGATTGTCGGAGCGAGAGGGACGTCTGCGAACGGCGTTAGATGCAACGTCGGAACTTTCGGCGGGGTTTTGCTGTCGCCCCTTCCGGGGCTTTGCGAATCTAGTTTGGCCAGTGTCCTTGGGCCTCGCGCCCAAGGCTACGTGCTGTCGCCACGTCCGTGGCTGAGAGGCCAGCAATTTTCAATTGTCAATTTCACCTTTTCAATGTTTTGCGGTTACCGGCATGAGAGCGTCCCGAGTACCACAGCGTTCGTCGAAAGGGCAGCGGTTCCGAAACTCTTGACGAGTTCCGCTACGGGAAGATGCGGGGTTCGTGGCATGTTGGCGCTTGTCGAAACTTTTGACGGCTTGTTGATGGAACTTCGGTTTCCACTGCCACGTTGCCCTCCCCGGAAAACTCGCCGAAGGCTCGTTTTCCGACCCTCCCGGCTGCGCCGGGAGGGTGAAGCGTTCCTTGGGCCTCGCGTCCAAGGCTACGTGCTATCGCCACGTCCGTGGCTGAGAGGCCAGCAATTTTCAATTGTCAATTTACAATTTCACCTTTTCAATGCTTTGCGTTTGGTATCACGGCCGACGACGCGGGGTTCGTGGGATGTTGGCGGGTGCCGAAACTCTTGACGAGTTTCGCTACGGGCAACATTGTCGCTCGGCTTTCCGAGCCGCTGGCGTGCGCCGAGATTAGATGCGGCAGCGACAGTCACTGTGCAGAATAACGACAGCACATGATGTTGCGTAGGAACCGGGGTGTCGGAACAAAGTTACCAGAAGACTGCACCGAACACCCACTCGCGAGGGAGCATGGCTCCGTCCTAGCATTCCGAAATCATATATTTTCGATAATGTTTTGTCGGTGAGATCGGACTATCTGGAACACGATGTGCTCACGATCCAGTGCAGAAAAAGAGCTCTTATCTATTCAACGATAGCAGTACAGGATTAATGGCGGATTGGATCCGCCAACAACCACTCTATCCATGTGAATTGTCTGTCCCGTTTATCGGCCTTCACCACGAATCTCGCACCACGACTGATGACCGCAACACGCTCCGCTCACTCCTCGTTTCCCGTCCAAGCACGCCCGATCGTCGCAGACCTGTTTCAGCCCAAACCCCTGCTGTACTGGCTCGATTTCTCGGTCAGCTTGTTGATTGCTTACGGATTTGCCGCGATTTACCTGCAATCGCCGCTGTTCTCGCTGCAACAGTGGATCAGTTGGCCGATTGCCGCTATCGCACTCTACCGCGTGGCATCGTTCATGCACGAAATTGTCCATTTCCGCTCAGGTGAGATGCGTCGTTTTCGTATCGTGTGGGACTTGTTAGCGGGGATCCCAATGTTGACGCCCTCGTTTTTCTACGAGAGTCACAACGACCATCACAATGCACGTCATTACGGTACCCATCAAGACGGCGAATATTTGCCGCTTGGTACGGGACCGCTGCGTCATATTGGTATATTTCTTTTCCAAATACTACTACAACCGATTTTCATTACGTTGCGTTTTTTATTGACACCGCTGACGTTTCTGCACCCCCGACTTCGCCGCTGGACGCTCGAGCGAGCCTCTTCCTTTGTGATCGATTTTCGTTATCGCAGAAAGATTTCTGCTCACGCCCCGCTGCGGGCATGGGCGTTTATGGATTTAGCGTGCAGTTTACGAGCATGGGCGATCTTTGTGCTGTGCGTCGTCGGTATCAATGATTGGAGCCGCGTCCCGCTGCTCTATGCACTCGCTGCCCTGTCGTTGGGGCTCAATCATCTTCGTACACTTGCGGCCCATCGCTACTTGAGCCAGGGGCATGCCGTGTCGCATGAGACTCAAGTCTTTGATTCCACCAACGTCACTGGAGTCGCCGTGTTGACCGAGTTGTTGTTTCCACTGGGGATGCGGTACCACGGACTGCATCACCTCTTTCCCCGTATGCCCTATCACAACTTGGGCATCGCACATCGGCGGTTAATGGAAGCTTTGCCGAGCGATTCGCCGTATCGTGACACGGTATACCCAAGTTGGTTCTCGGTGGTTCGCGAACTCGTTTATCACTCGGCTCAGCATTCCATCGCGACCAAGAGGAGACGAACCAGCGTGCTAAGCGAAACTGTTTCGTAGTAACCTTCGCGAGAAGGTGGTGATTCGCATTTGCGAGTCAACCATCCATGCTCTGGCGAGCGCGACTGCGAAACGCAAGTAATATGCCGCCTCTCAATGTTTCACAACGTCGCGTCTTGGCGTTAGCCACGGTTCCTATCCGCTTAAAACGAGCATCCGGCGGAAGGATTGAAAAAGTAAAATTGACAGTTGAAAAATGGCAAATGAGGCGGGGCGGTGCGTCGAATCCGCCGCGGCAAGCCAGATGGAAGCGGTGACGCGAATGTTGGTGGGTGCCGAAACTTTTGACAAGTTTCGCTACGGGGCATTGTCGCTCGGCTTTCCAAGCCGATGGCGCAGGATGTGGTTGGATTGTCGAAGCGAGGGTGTTTTGGGGACACTGAGAATGGGGCGTTCAACACTGGCGTTTCCAGCTTGGAAAGCTGGCCGACTATGGTGGGTGCCGAAACTTTTGACAAGTTTCGCTACGGGGCATTGTCGCTCGGCTTTCCAAGCCGATGGCGCAGGATGTGGTTGGATTGTCGAAGCGAGGGTGTTTTGGGGGCACTGAGAATGGGGCGTTCAACACTGGCGGTTCCAGCTTGGAAAGCTGGCCGACTATGGTGGGTGCCGAAACTTTTGACAAGTTTCGCTACGGGGCAGTGTCGCTCGGCTTTCCAAGCCGAT
>NZ_BAABGA010000033.1:0-4312 GCF_039541335.1 Novipirellula rosea
ATCCGCTGCCGACACGCGAACAACTCAAAGAGATCGCCGAAGCCATTGCCACCGAAGAAGGTGAACTTCCCGGCGCCGACCGTCTCGAAACCGTGCTCGATGCGGCAATGGGGCTAACTCGATTGGAGGCCGAAAATGCTTTCGGGCTGAGTCTGGTTCGAGATTCCGTGGTCCAGCCAGAATCCGTTTGGGAACTGAAGGCGAGCATGCTCAAAAAGTCTGGCCTGCTTCAGCTCTACAAGAGCAGTGACGATTTCACGTCACTCGGCGGGCTGGACAGCTTAAAGGCGTTTTGCAAACGGTCGCTGCTCCAGCACGGACGTGACAATCCGCTGAAGCGACCTCGTGGCGTACTGTTGCTGGGTGTTCCAGGAACCGGCAAGTCGGCATTCGCCAAAGCACTTGGCAAAGAGTCCGGGCGCCCCACTTTGATCCTCGATATCGGGGCATTGATGGGGAGTCTTGTGGGCCAGACGGAACAAAATGTTCGTCGGGCGCTGCAAATCGCAGACGCCATGTCGCCCTGCATTCTGTTCATTGATGAGATCGAGAAGGCTCTCAGTGGGGCGGCGGGATCGGGTCAAAACGATTCAGGTGTGTCGTCTCGCATGCTGGGCACGTTGCTCAGCTGGATGAATGACCATACCTCGAACGTCTACCTAATCGCGACCTGCAACGATATCACGCGGATGCCTCCGGAACTCTCTCGTGCTGAGCGGTTCGACGGAATCGTGTTCCTCGATCTGCCGCAGCGTGACCAGAAAGATCGAATTTGGAACCAGTATATCACCATGTTCGGGATAGAAGAGGAGCAGAAGCGACCGGCCGATGAGAGGTGGACCGGCGCGGAAATCCGTGCTTGCTGCCGACTATCTGCCCTGCTGGACATTCCGCTTAAACAAGCGGGGTTGAACGTAGTTCCCGTGGCAGTCACGGCAACTGAATCGGTGGACCGTTTGCGGCAATGGGCCAGCGGGCGTTGTTTGGATGCGGAAAAGTCTGGAATTTACCAGCATGATGCCAAGCCACAATCGCGGCGCCGGGTGTCGCGTGCCAATCCGTCTCAGAACTGAGGCGTTTGAACGTGCTCACCGAAAACCAACTCGCCACGATCCGGGCAGCACTGCGATTCTGGAAGGATGAGATGGTTCGCGCCGACAAATCTACCACTCGACATTACTTCGATGTCTCCCCGCATCCATCGCTAACCGCTGACGAGATCGAAACCCTCATTGGGCAGCTTCGATCTGACCCGCTCAATTTGTGACACCAACTCATACAAAGGAGAATCCATGAGCACCATGCTCGAAGATCCTGTGACTCAGAACCAGCCATCACACGGCACGCGGTTGCAAGCCGAAACGACCGCCGCGCGGTTGCACATCCGCTGGCCCGGCACTCGCAAGAGTCTCAGTCGTGACCAGAAACTGCAAGCGGCCGGCGCGTTCGACGCCGACAGCCGCACGCTCTCGGCAGCGAAACGTCTTTTCGACACATCGCACCCTTCGTTCCGCGCCGTCTCGGCGATTAAGACTAAGGCGGGTGCATTGTGGAAGGGGATGACGTTGCCCTACATCGAGCCAGGCGTCCGGTTGTTACGCCGCGGCGATGTTTCGGAGTTTGACGATCGAATGATTGTCATCCAAGTGGAACTTAGCGAAGCCGTCGACGAACTCGACCTCAGTTTCGCGGAACTCGTCGATCAAGCCCGCAATCAACTCGGGCACCTGTTCGATCCAGCAGACTATCCCGACTCCGTCTCGGATCTGTTCGGGATAACTTGGGATTTTCCGTCGGTCACACCGCCCGCATATCTGCGAACGGTCAATCCAGAGTTGTACGAACAAGAATGCCAACGTGTAAAAGCGAAGTTCGCTGAAGCCGTTGAACTGGCCGAGCAAACGTTCGCCGAAGAACTCTCGCAGTTGGTTGGTCATCTGGCCGAACGCTTGTCCGGTTCGGTGGATGGGAAGCCGAAAGTCTTTCGTGACTCTGCCATTGCCAACCTAAATGAGTTCTTCGGACGATTCCAGCATCTCAACATTGGAAGCAACGACGATCTCAATCAACTAGTTGAGAACGCAAGGCAGGTGATTACTGGAGTCGACCCACAAGACCTACGAGATCGGTCGTCATTACGCGAACGAGTAGCTCGCTCTTTGACCGAGGTCGAAACGAGTCTCGATGAGTTGATGACCGATCGACCGCGTCGGAACATCATCCGAGGTCCCCGGTGAAGACCATCGATTTAGTCGTCGCAACTAACGGCGAGACTCAAATGATTTTCGATGATCGCCTTGATGTTCGCTCAGTCGGTTGCATCGCAATCCGGCGTGGTTCACACGTGGAGCCAACTCTCGACGGTAAATGGACCGCAGATCTATCCCCGGTCGATGGTCCGACACTCGGACCTTTCGACAAACGTAGCGAAGCCTTGGCAGCAGAAGTGGCTTGGCTTCAGCAGAATTGGCTAACTCGCTCGCGAGGGTAGCCGTTCCATTTTTTCCGTTATCGCAAAGCCCCGATCGTTTGACTTCAAGTCAGACGGTCGGGGCTTTTTTCGTTTCCCCTTTCAGTAAGGAACCTTTCCGATGAACCAAAACGAACTCAATCGTGCCGTGGCTGCTGCTACCGGAGACACTGTTTCCGCAGTGAAACGCCTCGGTTTCATGCTTCTTGACCCTGCCATTCCCATCGACGACCCGACCGATCCCGTGCACGGCGGTCGAGTTATCGACTGGGATGACTTCGACCTCTTTCGCGAGGATCTCGATGAAGGCCGCTTCGATCCTGAAGCCGCACTCTGCTAACGCGATGAAACCTCATCGTAATAAGCAACCAAACGTAACGAGCCGCCGCTTTCCCATTCGTGGACAGCGGCGGCTTCGTTTTCCCAAACGCAAGTGTACTTCCCCAAAACCCAAGAGAACTAAACATGAAGGTACTCCTCATCTCCAATGACGCTGGCGGCTACGCCCACCACGTCGAAGCTCCCGAAAACACCACCGTCCAGCAAATGTTTGAACGGCATGTCGGCAGGTTCCAAGCCGACAGTTATCTGATCCGCGTCAATCGGCAACCAGCCCCCGCGGATCAAGTGCTCCGCGATGGCGACCGCGTCTCATTCACGCCGCTCAAGATCGAAGGCGCAGCCTGATTTCTATGTTCATTGCTCAGCCGGGGTGGTTTGTTTGCAAGTGGCTGACCATCGCGACTGGGCTTCTTTTGGAGCCAATGCTATGGAGAACGAAATCAAGCACGATTACAGGGCGGCAGTCGAAATCCTGAACGCACTACAAGGCGTTCAGGCTCCCAAAGTAATGACGGCACTGGACGAGTCGTTCGATCAGTGTCGTCGCTGGCGGCGGCGGCTTGAAGCTTCCACCGCAAGGAACTGGAACGCCGCAGCAAAGGATGCCACCGACCGACTGCGAGGGGCACTCGACATTCTGCGAATACGGTCGACTCATGCGATTGACGAACTGACTCGTCTTGCTCAACCACGCCTCGAACCGACAGTAACGTCCGTTTATCGAGAGATCGAAGCACTCCGCGGCGAGTTCAAGAGCGTCACGATCGATCGCGCAAAGCACCGACTCACAATCCAGACATCGAGCATCTCGCTTGATTACGTTGAGCTCGGAAGCTTCGAGATCTGTTTGAATTGGAAGTTCATCAAGGAGTCATCTCCGTATGAAGTGATCGCAGTGGAGCCGAACTGCCCTTCATCCAATGACAGCGTCACGCATCCTCACGTACAAGGCGAAACGCTTTGCGAAGGGGAAGGGGCGGACGCGATCCGGCGATCCCTCGATGAGGGACGTATCTACGACTTCTTTTGCATCGTCGATCACGTGCTGCGGAATTACAACCCCGATTCAGCCTACGTGCAAATCGAAGATTGGAACGGAGTCAGCTGCAAATCATGTGGCGACAACGTCGACCGAGACGAAGTCGTCGGATGCTGCAAATGCGAAACCGAACTATGTCCTGATTGCAGTACCTCCTGCGAATCCTGCGTGGACCGGTTTTGCAGTGAGTGCATCTCGTCCTGCGAAAGCTGTGGCGACGATGTTTGTCAAACGTGCCTAAAGTCGTGCGACGACTGTGGCAATTCTTACTGTAACACCTGTCTCTTTGAAGGAACCTGTGATGATTGCATCACTAAACAAAACGAAGCGAGTGAAGAGGAATGCGGAGAAGCCAAGCAAACGGTCGCTGCGGTTCACACCGTACGCGATGGCAAAGTTGCTGTACCTGCGTGATATCGGCCCCACCGAAGTAGGAGGGTTCGGCATCTCCAGCGCCAGCG
>NZ_BAABGA010000034.1:0-535 GCF_039541335.1 Novipirellula rosea
CCCTGACGTTCAGCTTGGCTAACGGAGCCGGCAGTGTTCCTGCTGGAGCGGTCATCAACCCCGCCACGGGTGCGTTCAGTTGGACACCGAGCGAAGCTCAAGACGGAGTCCACACGTTCGATGTGGTGGTCAGCGATGGCAACGGCGGCAGCGATAGTGAAACGATCACGATCACCGTGGGTGAAGTGAACGCAGCTCCAACGCTGGCCCCGATCGGCGATAAGGTGATTGCCGAAGGAACGTCGCAGACCTTCACCGCCGCTGGCAGTGACAGTGATCTGGTATCCGGTTCGCCGCAGACGCTGACTTACGGGCTGAGCAGTGAACCCGCCTTCGTCACAATCGACAGCGGAACCGGGGTCGTCACGCTGAGTCCGGTCGAAGCCGACGGTCCAGGCGTTTATACCTTCAACGTGACTGTCAATGACGGTACGGCGACGACCAGCCAGACGATTACCGTGACGGTAGTTGAAGCCAACGTGGCACCGGTACTGGATGTCTCGGCTGCCCCGACGGCTGCCGTGGACGAAGGAAC